>JBGSVG010000403.1:0-10403 GCA_041753095.1 Sphingorhabdus sp.
TAACGGGTCCAGAAACTGGTCAGATCGCTTGCGCGGACCGCATCGTCCACTTCGCGCAGAAAAGCCTCATCGCTTCCGGCGCGCTTGTCAGTCGGTGTCAAAGCCAAAAGGGCCTCCGAAATTTTATAGTAAACATGATATCGCCGCCGTCCTTAGCGGGACTCGAACCGATAGGCCAGCCCTGCTTCAAGCAGGCTGATACAGCTGGTCTGGTCCGGGGAAGCTGCGATCGCGCACGCCGCTGGCATATTCGCGAACAGCCTCTTCGACACTGACGCCCATATTGCCGAATTTCTTCACGAATTTAGGTACGCGATCAAACAGTCCAAGCATGTCTTCGGTGACCAGAACCTGTCCATCGCACTGCGCCGACGCGCCGATGCCGATGGTAGGGCAAGCAATCTTGTTAGTGATTTCGATTGCAATCGGTTCAAGCACGCCTTCGATAACCATCGAAAATGCGCCCGCCTCGGACATCGCAACCGCGTCTTCGACAATCGATTTGGCTTCCTCAGGGCTTTTGCCGCGTACGCCATATCCGCCCAGTATGTTCACCGCCTGCGGGGTGAGGCCGACATGCGCCATGACGGGTATCCCGCGCGAGGTCAGAAATTCGACCGTCGGGGCAAGCACTCTGCCGCCCTCGACTTTTACCGCAGCTGCGCCCGTTTCCTTAAGTAGTCTTGCGGCATTGCTGAAAGCCTGCTCGGGCGAGGCTTCGTACGAGCCAAAAGGCATATCGACGATTACCGCTGCATGGTAGCTGCCGCGCACCACCGCTGCGCCATGCGCGCACATCATTTCCATTGTTACGGCAACCGTATGCGGCAGGCCATAGATCACCTGACCGAGCGAATCGCCGACGAGCAGCATGTCGCAATGCGGATCGAGCAATTGCGCCATACGCACGGTGTAAGCAGTGAGCATAACCAGCGGCTCACCGCCCTTGCGCTGACGGATACGCGGCACGGTAAGCCGCTTCATCGGTGACGGCGTCGGGTTTGCGCGGCTGGTGGATGTATCGAAAGTGAGTGTTTGGGGGCGTGTGGACATGGGGCAGGGGCTTAGCGAGTAAAACATCCATGCAAAAGCAAGAAGCGGTTTCATGTCAATTATATTTGACTCAATGGTAAAAATATATAACACTACGTGCGAATCATATAACAATGGAGCTTGAGAATGTCGTTTCGTGAGAAGATTCACTGGGTCGCGCTTGCGGGTTTGGTCGCGGCCTTTGGCTGGTATTTTCTGAGTTACCCGTGGGAGATCGCCAATAGTAGTGCCGGGATGTATGCGGCCGTATGGATGCTGCTTCCGGTGACGATCATCTTTCTGGTGCCGATGATCGCCGGAACCACCTATTTTGCCATCCGCACCCCAAAGGAAGCGAATCTGAAAGAGGATGAGCGTGAAAAGACCATCCATTTACGCGGTACACATGTGGCGTATTATCCGCTCGTGCTGGGCATCTGGGCTAACATCTTTGCGCTTATCAATGGCCTGAATTACGGCTGGTCGGTCAATATCTTGATGGCAACTCTTGTTGCAGCGGAACTGGTCCGTGTTGGAGCACAGCTCTATTTTTATCGAAGGGGATATTGAGCGATGGCGCCCGCTCCCTTTACCAACGAGATAAAAACGCTGCGATTCCTCGCCGGAGAAATGACACAAGGTGATCTGGGCGACAAGGTCGGAGTTACCCGTCAGACCATCGCTGCCATCGAGCAGGGCAAATATTCGCCGTCGCTGGAGGTCGCGTTCCGCATCGCCCATGTATTCGGCAAGCCGCTTGACGAGGTTTTCCGATGGACCAACGACATTGCTTAGTACTGCCCAAGCCTAAAGTAGAACCGGAGGCCCGAATATCCGCTCCCCTTTTATGGTTCAGGCCTCCACCTTGACCCCGCAAATTCAAGCGGTTACTTCTCCAGCCGAGGGGAAGTCTTGGAAAACGCACAAAGAAAACCGGCACTTGGCCTGATCGCGTTCATTGTCTTCATCGACATGGCGGGCATCGGACTAATTGTGCCAGTTATGCCGCGCCTTGTCATGGGATTGAGCGGCGAAGGGGTAGACGGGGCGGCGGAAATTGGCGGCTGGTTGCTCTTTGCTTATGCAATCATGCAATTTGTGTTTTCGCCCATCATCGGCGGGTTGTCCGATCGTTTCGGACGTAGGCCGATATTGCTGGTTACGCTCGCGGCACTCGGGGTTGATTATGCGATGATGGCATGGGCGCCGACGCTTGCTTGGCTGTTCGTCGGGCGGATGATTTCAGGGGTCATGGGTGCGACTTGGGCAGCGGCAAATAGCTGCGTTGCCGACGTCGTTGAACCGGACAAGCGCGGCGGCGTCTATGGATTGCTCGGCGGCGCAGGCGCGGCGGGTTTTGTATTGGGACCAGCACTTGGCGGTGCCTTCGGCCTGCTCGGCGACCGCGTGCCGTTCATCGTTGCGAGTGTTCTGTGCCTTATCGGCACGGCGTATGGCGCGTATGCGCTTAAGGAAACGCTGCCGCCCGAAAAACGCCGCGCATTCAGTCTTGCCCGCGCCAATCCGTTCGGGACGATGCTACAGATGGCACAGACGCCATTGGTGCTGGGTTGCCTAATCACGATCTTCTTCATGCAGTTCGCGGCACAGTCCAATTTTGCGGTCTGGAGCTATTACGGCACGTTGCAATTTGATTGGGGGCCGCTGACTATCGGCGCGACCGTGGCGTTATTCGGCATATTACTGGCGCTCATTCAGGGGCTTTTGGTCGGCAAGGTCATCGAACGGTTTGGTGCCGTACCGACTGCGGTGTACAGCCTGTGCTTTGCGATACCGAGTTATCTCATCATCGGCTTCGCAGGCTCCACAGAAATGGCGATTCTGGGGCTGGTTGTCGGCTCGATTACCGGCCTGACCTTCCCCGCGATGCAGAGCCTGATGACCACTCGCATTGCCGAAGATGCGCAGGGCGAGTTGCAGGGCGCGATTGCCAGTATGGTCAGCCTGACCGCGATCATCGGGCCGCCTGCCATGACCGGTGTGTTCGGTGCCTATTCCGACAATATCGGCCCGTTATTCCCCGGAGCGCCGTACATGCTGGCGACCGCGCTAATGGTCGTTGCCGTGTTCGCGCTGTGGCTGACGCTTAAACGCCACGCGGCTTAGCGTTTTGTCGCCGCCACCGCTTGCGCGGGATTATCGCTGAAGATGCCGTCGACGCCAGCGTCCAGAAATGCGCGAATTTCGTTTTCGAGATCGCCGTAAGCAGCCGGGTTGATGCCCGATTTCTGCGCCAGCGGCAGGAAGTAATTTTCGCGGCGGAATGTCCATGGATGGACGGCAAGCCCGACCTTGTGGGCATCGGCGACAAGGCTGGTCGGCTCACCCAGATTGCCAATCAGGTTACGCGGAATGACCAACGCTTTGTTCGGACCCACGCCGTCGGCATAAGTGGCGATTGTTTTGAGGCCGTCCGCTGTCGCCATCATTCGATAGGTCAGATCGGCGCGATCAGGCGGGCTGCCTTTTTCGTCTATCAGCTGGATCAGGCGTACTTTCGTCTTGCCGCGCAAAGCCTTTAGATTTTCGACTTCGAACGATTGGATGAACACCGGGGCAGTCTTTTCGGTATGGCCATATTTGGTCAGCAGCGCCAACAACGGTGCCTCGTGCGACAGGCCGATAGAAGCGAAATAGCTGGGATGCTTGGTTTCTGGATAGACGCCGACCCCGCGTGCCTTGGCGAGCTCCAGTATTTCTTCAAACGTCGGAATTTCAAACTGCCCGTCAAATGCCATATTGGCTTTGCGCAGCTGCGGCAAGCGCTCTTTGGCGCGCAAGGTCTTCAGTTCGGCCAGCGTAAAGTCTTCGGTGAACCAGCCGGTCATTTGCTGGCCATCGATAGTCTTGGTCGTTTTTCGGTCGGCAAATTCGGGCTTTGCCGACACATCAGTGGTTTCTGAAATCTCGTTTTCGTGCCGCGCTACCAATACGCCGTCTTTGGTCAACACAAGGTCGGGTTCGATAAAATCTGCCCCCTGCTCAATCGCGAGCGTGTAGGCCGCGATGGTGTGTTCGGGACGCTCTCCGCTGGCGCCGCGATGCGCGATGACGATGGCTTGGCCGTTGAGAGGTTTTTCCATGGCTTGGCTTTCGGTTATCGAACAAGCGGGAAGGAGGGCGGCGATTAGGAGCGGAAGAAATAATTTCATAAGGAGGGCATTGCGGAAGCCTGTGTCACCCTGATGACAACTGCAACCCGCCCGCTTCACCCGACTTCGACGCCCTTCCAGAAAGCAATCCGGTCGGTGATTTCGGCCGCCGCAGATTTGGGCTCGGGATAATACCAGGCTGCATCGGTGTTGGTTTTGCCATCGACGATCAGCGAATGATAACGCGCGGTACCCTTCCAGCCGCATACTGACGTGGTATCGCTGCCTTGCAGATAATCGACATTCACCGCGTCGCGCGGAAAATAATGATTGCCCTCGACTATAACGGTATCATCCGACTGCGCGATTATGGCGCCGTTCCAGCGTGCAGTGACCATGATATCTTCCTCTAGTTAGAATTTCTCCGCATCATAGACTTCCGGCTTGAACCCGACCAGCAATGTTTCGCCGCCCTCGACCACCGGACGTTTGATCATCGACGGGTTGGCGAGCATCAGCGCGATTGCCTTTGTTTCGTCGATGTCGGCCTTGTCGGCGTCGGGCAATTTCTTGAACGTCGTCCCTGCTTTATTGAGGAGCTTTTCCCAGCCGGCTTGCTTGCTCCAGCGTTCGAGATCCGATTTTTCGACACCTGCCTTTTTATAGTCGTGAAATTGATAGGCCACATTGCGCCCATCGAGATACACTCGCGCTTTTTTGACCGTGTCGCAATTGGGGATGCCGTAAAGGATGATGGTCATTTGGTGCTTCCGTAATTGATGATGATCTTATCTGCTGCTGCGACCGCCACGGCCCGCGCGGTGTCCGTATCTCCGTCCAGAACGCGGGCCAATGTCACCCCCATCCGGCGATAGGGGCGGGTAACGGGCTTGCCGAAAATGCGCGCGTCGACATGAGTGTCGGCTGTTGCGAGCGCGAGCGCATCGGCGAGGCCAGTGATGCTGAAGTCCTCGGCCTCGCGGTCGGCGAGCACCACGGCGCTCGCCGATGCGCCGAGCAAGGCGATGTCTGGTATCGGTAGACCAAGGATCGCACGCGCGTGAAGGTCGAATTCCGTGAGCGTTTGCGACACCAAAGTCACCATGCCGGTATCATGCGGTCGGGGTGAGAGTTCAGAGAAAATGACTTCGTCGCCCTTTACGAAAAACTCGACGCCGAACAGGCCGTAACCACCCAGCGCATCGACTACTTTTGCGGCCATATCCTGCACGGATTTGAGCGCAGCCGCCGACATAGCCGCCGGTTGCCAGCTCTCGCGGTAATCGCCGCGTTCCTGACGGTGGCCGATTGGCGGGCAAAAATGCACGCCGTCTTTCGCCCGGACAGTCAGCAGCGTTATTTCATAATCGAAATCGATAAACTGCTCGGCAATCACACGCAGCCGGTCACCGCGCATTCCGGCAGCGGCATAATCCCAAGATGCATCGATATCGGCTGCGGTCCGCATCGTGCTTTGGCCTTTGCCGGATGACGACATTACCGGCTTCACCACCAAGGGCAGACCCAACTGGGCCACCGCCGCGTGCAGCTCCTCGCGATTTTCCGCATAAAGATAGCGCGATGTCGTCAACCCCAGATCCGACGCGGCGAGATCCCGAATCGCATCGCGGTTCATCGTCAGCTGCGCGGCGCGGGCGGACGGGACGACGGTAAATCCCTTGGCTTCATAATCGGCGAGCACTTCGGTTCGAATTGCTTCGATTTCGGGTACGATGAAATCAGGCTGATGTTTCTCAATCGCGGCACCCAATGCTTCTCCGTCGAGCATCGAAAACACTTCGGCTTTGTCTGCCACCTGCATCGCTGGAGCTTGATCGTAGCTGTCACATGCAATGACATGGCACCCAAGCCGCTTGGCTGCGATGACAAATTCGCGCCCCAACTCGCCAGATCCGAGCAATAATATTTTTGCTGTCGGTGTCACTTATAATGCTCCCGCCGGTCACCAAAATCACGCACCCGTTTGCGCCAAGCCCGGTAGCTGCCGGGCTTGAGTTGTGTCCGCATAATTGCCTTAATTTCGTCCGGCGTTACGCCGTGCTGAACCGAAATCTGATTAAAGCTGATATGGTCCGATAGCGCCATTTCAACGATTTCGCTAAGTTGAGATGAGGTTAGATTAGATGACATGAGGTTAGGCCGGCCCTTGGCAAATATGCGATATATCGTGCGATGCACTGCATGTGCGCTCACGGCTCATAAACTGCTCGATTCTTTCCATGCCCTGCTTTCGTCGCAATCGGGTGGACGCGCAATATCGAAGTGAAAGGCACTAACACTGTTCGGCGAAACACGTTTCTGTGTGCTTGCCACAAACGGCAAAAGCCGTCACAAAGGATGCATGGCTAACATCATTGCGTTCCTCTTCGGACTTATCGCCCTCGTCCTTGCCGTTATAGGCTTCATACCGTTGCTGGGCTGGCTCAACTGGCTTATCATTCTGATTGCCGGCGTCGGCGCCGCGTTCGGTTTCGCATCGGACAAGAATTCGGGTCGTAATTTCTGCTTCGTGGTTATGGCGATTTGTGCGCTGCGCCTGTGGATGGGCGGCGGAATCATTTGATTTGCTCGCACCGGCGGGCGTTTTAACATGACCGAAAAAATCGAAAGCCCGCAACCCAGCGGCCTGCCATTCGCTTTGGGCGCGTATGTCATCTGGGGCTTCGTCCCGGTTTATTTTAAACTGCTCGACCATGTGCCGCCGGTGGAGATCGTGGCGCAGCGGATATTATGGTCAATCCCGCTGCTGCTGGTGATTATGTATTTCCGGAAACAGCTGGCCGAATATGTCGCGATTTTCCGGCACAAAGCGCATTTACGTAATCTGCTCGCGTCGGCGACGTTGATTGCGGTCAACTGGTTGATCTACATCTGGGCGGTGTCGACCGACCATATATTGGCGGCAAGCCTTGGCTATTATCTCAATCCGCTTGTGAACGTGCTGCTTGGACGCATGTTTCTGGGCGAGCGGTTGCGACCGTTGCAGTTGGTGGCGGTTGCGGTAGCAGCCGTCGGCGTTGCGATATTGATCGGCGACGCGCTCGATACATTATGGGTTTCGGTATCGCTGGCGTGCAGTTTCGGGCTGTACGGATTAATCCGCAAAATTACGCCCGTAGGGTCAGTGCCGGGGCTGGCGGTCGAAACTACCTTGCTCGCTCCGCTGTCGCTCGCGGCTGCATTCTGGTTCGCAAGCCAAGGCACAGGCGGCTTTGGCGACGATGTTGAAACGACTGGCCTGCTGATATTGGCCGGTGCGGTTACGGCGATTCCGTTGTTGCTGTTTGCTACCGCTGCAAGGCGGATGAGCTACGCCAGCCTCGGCTTCGTTCAATATCTCGCGCCATCGATTGCATTTTTGTTGGGCGTATTTGTCTATGGCGAGCCACTCAGCACGACCAAATTGGCGTGTTTCATACTCATTTGGGTGAGTATCGCGATATTCTGCGCCGACGCATTGCGGACATATCGCGCCGCGCGGGCTTAGGCGCGTAATCTCCAGCCAAGCGTTTCACCTGCATGGAAAGGGACGATTGGCGCTCCGTCCAGATCTAGTGTGTCGGGAATAACGGCAGGCGCGCGCTCTAAGGTAATATTGCCTTCATTTAGCTGTAAGCCATAAAAATGCGGGCCATGTTCGGATGCAAAGCCCTCGAACTTGTCGAGCGCGTCTTCTTCATCGAACACGGCAATGTAACTTTCAATTGCGTAAGGCGCGTTGAAAATGCCGGCACAGCCGCAGGCGCTTTCCTTGGCGAACTTGGCGTGCGGCGCGCTGTCGGTGCCGAGGAAATATTTTGGGTTGCCAGATGTCGCCGCTTTGCGGAGTGCAAGCCGGTGTATCTCGCGCTTGGCGACGGGCAGGCAATAGGCATGCGGGCGAATGCCGCCTGCGAACATCGCATTGCGGTTGATGTGCAGATGCTGCGGCGTGATCGTTGCGCCAATGTTGGGGCCACACGAGTCGACGAAGGCAACAGCATCGGCGGTGGTGATATGTTCGAATACGATCTTGAGTTCAGGCAAATCGCGAACGAGACCGGATAAGGTGCGCTCGATAAACACCGCCTCGCGGTCGAAAATGTCGACTTCATGGTCGGTGACTTCACCGTGGATGAGCAAAGGCATGCCAATCTGCGCCATGCGTTCCAGCGCGGGCATGATCGCGGCGACATCGGTCACGCCGTGTGCGCTGCCGGTGGTCGCGTGGGCGGGGTAGAGCTTGGCGGCGGTGAACACGCCTTCGGCAAATCCGCGCGCGAGTTCAGCGCCGTCGATCCCGTCAGTCAGATACGCGGTCATCAGCGGAGTGAACTCAAGGCCTTCCGGAACAGCAGCCAAAATCCGGTCGCGATAGGCGGCGCAGGCCTCGACACTGGTAACCGGTGGCGACAGGTTAGGCATCACAATGGCGCGGGCAAATTGACGCGCGGTATAAGGCACCACGCCGCGCAGCATATCGCCATCGCGCAAGTGAACATGCCAGTCGTCGGGGCGGCGGATTGTAAGCGTATTGGTCATGGGCTTCCCTTTAGGCGAAGCGGACCCTATCTGTCACCTATGCCAAACCCCCGCCTGTTCGACCGAGCTATTATTCGCCTTTCTCCAACCGAAGCGGACGAAGATGTTCGCGGATTTTTGCAAGGATTGGTCACACAGGACACGGCGGCTGAGTTTCCGCTTTGGGCAGGATTGCTGAGTCCGCAAGGCAAGGCGTTGTTTGATTTCATCCTGTGGGCGGATGGGACGGAT
Source organism: Sphingorhabdus sp. (assembly GCA_041753095.1). Classification (GTDB taxonomy): domain Bacteria; phylum Pseudomonadota; class Alphaproteobacteria; order Sphingomonadales; family Sphingomonadaceae; genus Sphingorhabdus_B. Next base: position 8,919 of record JBGSVG010000403.1, read on the forward strand.
GTCTTGATTGACTGTGAAGGGAGTCAGGCCGAGGCGCTCATGCGGCGGTTGTCGATGTACCGGTTGCGACGCAAAATCAGCATATTGGCGGATGATGCATTGGGCGTTTTTTGGACGAAAGAAGGCGCTGGCGACCCCCGCCATGCTGACCTTGGCAAGCGCTGGATAGCATCCATCGCCGCCGATGATGAAGACGCCAGCGATACGTTTCGCCAGCACCGACTTTCACTCGGTATAGCCGAAGGCATTACCGAGCTTGGCAGCGACCAGACGCTCTGGCTCGAGGCAAATGCCGCTGAGTTGCACGGGGTGTCATTTTCAAAGGGATGCTATGTCGGTCAGGAAAATACAGCGCGGATGAACTGGCGGCAAAAGGTCAACAGGCGGCTGGTAGTGGTGCCGCTTGTTCTCGCCGACGAGAAACGTCAACGCATCGCTTATCCCAAACTCGGCATCTCAGTGGAACTGCGCCGCATCGAGGATATGGCAGATTTAAACCTGCCGGTATGGCAACGTGCAGCGATCAACTAGTCGAGCAATTCCAGCTTCACCCGCGCGGTGCCGCTGCGGTGCATGCCAATCTCCTTGGCGGCCGCATAGGAAATGTCGATAACTCGCCCCTTGCCCCACGGCCCGCGGTCGTTAATCCGGACAATGACTTCCTTGCCATTGGCGAGGTTCGTTACGGCGACACGGCTGTGAAAGGCGAGCGAGCGATGCGCGGCGGTCATCGCCCCCGGGTCGAATCGCTCTCCGCTGGCTGTCCTGCTTCCGGCAAATTCATTACCGTAATAGCTGGCCATGCCATCACCGATATGGCTTCGGCTGTCGCCGGCTTGGGCGAAAACCGGCACTGCAAGCAGCGCCAAAATCGACAAACGACTCATTTTGGACATGGACCCCTCCATGTCGACGACATTGCGGCTGTAGACTTCATGCCGCAATATCAATGGCGATATACCGATTTGATTGCGCGTCAGGCTGAGGCGTCAGACATCCAGATTAGCCACATTCAGTGCGTTCTCTACGATGAAATCACGCCTTGGCTCGACAACTTCGCCCATCAGCTTGGTGAAAATATCGTCGGCAAGATCAGCCTGTTCGATTTCCACACGGAGTAGCGAGCGGTGGTTGGGGTCCAATGTGGTTTCCCACAATTGCTCGGCATTCATCTCGCCAAGGCCCTTGTAACGCGAGATTGCCAGGCCCTTGCGACCAGCCGCCAATATCGCGTCCAGCAGTTCGGATGGCCGTGTGATCGCGCCTTTGTTGCCGATGCCTGACGATGCAACCGTACGTTTGGCTTGATCGCCGACGGCTTCGCCTTCTTCTGCGTCGACTTCCAGTTCAACCTCAGGCTCGGCGACCGCCGACGACTTAACCAACCGCGCTGGCGTTTCGTAACTCGCGCTTTCTTCGCTCGCGAGCTTATGCAATTTGCGTGCCTCTGCAGACATCAGGAAGGCGGCTTCGATGATATGGTGG
>JBGSVG010000404.1:0-1678 GCA_041753095.1 Sphingorhabdus sp.
ATACCTCGAGTACCGCCGGTCACCACCGCAACGCGTGTCATAGATTCTCTCTCCTGCTTTTTGTCTTTGATTTGCAGTGAAGATTAATCAGCCAGCCAGCAAGCGCAAGTTGACGCAAGCGTTAGCGCATATGTATTCATAACCAGCCGGACAGTTCGCGGCGGATGAGCGTTTCCAGCATGTTCATGCCGATTTCGCTATCGTTCAGACAAGGTAGATAGGCATAATGCGTGCCCCCGGCCTCTTCAAATTGCTCATGACCCTGAATGGCCAGTTCTTCGAGCGTTTCGAGGCAATCGACCGAAAACCCGGGCGCAAATATCGCAATTTTCTTTTTGCCCTCGCGGGCAAGCCGCATAATCGTGTCGTCGGTCGCCGGCTCCAGCCATTTGGCACGACCAAAACGTGACTGAAAACTGACGACCAATTCCCGGCCCATTGCTTGGGACAGTAACCGTGCTGTTTTCTGGCAATGGCAATGATAGGGATCGCCCAAATATAATGTGCGCTCGGGCATGCCGTGAAAACTGACCACCAGTGCGCCGGGCGTGAAATCGAGTTTAGCCAATGACGCTTCAACCGACGTCTTGAGCGCGCCGATATAGGCTGGATCGTCATGATAGGCCGGTAATGTGCGGATGGCGGGGTGCCACCGCATCGCGGTCAATGTTGCATATGCCTCGTCATGCACCGTCCCGGTCGTTGCGCCCGAATATTGCGGATAGAGCGGTGCAATCAAAATTCGGTTGCATCCGGCCTCCTTCATCGCCGCCAGCTGGTCGGGTATCGACGGATTGCCGTACCGCATGGCGTATCGCACATCTGCTTCACTGGTCATGCGGGCAAGCAATGCCTCGGTCTGTCCTGCAGTGAAAAAAGCAAGCGGCGAGCCTTTATCAGTCCAGACTTTGGCATAAGCCTCAGCCGATTTTTGCGGGCGCGTGTTCAGGATGATCGCGCGCAAAATAGGCTGCCAGACAATCGGCGGAATTTCAACGACACGGCGGTCCGACAGGAACTGTTTGAGGTAGCGTTTGACGGCAGGCGTGGTCGGCTCGTCCGGTGTGCCAAGATTGACGAGCAAAACGCCGACTTTCGGAGTTGCCACGGAGGGATGATCGGGTGGTAACGTCATCACAATCCTCGCGATAATAACGGAAGCTCGCGGAGCCGGATGCCCGCAGCTGAGAACAAAGCATTGGCAATCGCGGGTGCCACAGGCGGCACGCCGAGTTCAGACACGCCGCCCGGTGCGTCATCACTGCGAATAAATTCGACAGTAATTTCTGGCACATCGGACGATTTCGGCAGGTCGAGGTCGCGAAGCCGCCGCGCCGTCGGCAGGCCGTTTTCAAAGTCCGTCGATGCGCCGAGGGCCTGTGCCAAACCAAACACGATACCACCTTCAATCTGCTGCCGCGCAACATCGGGATTAATCAGGCGACCGCAGTCCGCCATTGCATGGATCCGTTCGACGCGCACGCCCGTTTCACCTGTTCGAGCCGTGACGATTACCGCGATGTGACTATCGCGCATGCTGTGACAGGCGATACCTTTGCCACTACCCGCAACGCCGCCATCCCATCCGGCCATTGCTGCAACCCCGGTAAGACATCGCGCCAACCGGGTTTGTCCAACCAGCATCTGCATCCGGTAAGACAATGGCTCGACCCCTGCC
>JBGSVG010000405.1:0-1790 GCA_041753095.1 Sphingorhabdus sp.
CCTATCAACTTGCCTATCAAGGCTATATGCAACTGATTGCAAGAAGAGGACGGGGTGCTTCAATCAATGACGACAAATTGTACCGAGCCGCGAAGCCTGCTGGATATTCACGACCTGAAACTGGCCGCCGACCCACGCCAGGTCGTATTGCGCCCATTTCATCTCAGCTGGCAGGGTAATTCCGCCGAACCTTCGCGCGCGCAAAAGCTTGTAGACGACATTCTCGCACTTTCCGAAGACGATGTCTTGCAGGAGCTCGACAAGGTCATGGTCGATTTTGACCAGCGGCATTGGCAGACGGAGGACGTTTTCCTTCGGCGCTTCGAGGATCTTGACGGTATCGTCCAAGCCGACCTGTCATCGCTGTCGTTAGCGCGCAAGCTGCTGATTGGCTCATATTTTTGCCACGAATATAGCTATGCCGCAGCAGCGTTGATGAACCCCAGCATTGTGGCCCATCCCGATCAAACCGGGCTTCGCAAAGGCGAGAAGCGCTTCATCATGTCGATGCGCGCGGTCGGCGAAGGTCATATTTCGTCGGTTGCGTTTCGTGAGGGAATCATCTCCAAACGCAAGGGTTTCACCTTATGGCCACAGCAGCACATCGCTATGGCAATGGACAACCTCCCCAACGGTCATGACCCTGATACCGTGCTGGTAAGACGGCATGGAGAAAGCACGCTAAACAACAGTGTGCTGTTCCCAATGACAGAAGCACAGCGCAACGGCATCGAAGATCTCCGGCTCGTTCGCTTTCGCGACGATGACCGCGATGAAGATACCTATTACGGCACATATACCGCTTTCAGCGGCCGCGAAATCCGGTCCGAAATGTTGAAGACCAAAGACTTTCGCTCATTCGAACTGTCGCCGTTGAAAGGCCGTGCAGCGCGCAACAAGGGAATGGCGCTATTTCCCCGGCGTTGCGGCGGGCTTTATACAATGCTTGGCCGTCAGGACGGCAAAAATCTCTATTTGATGCAGTCCTCCAGCATCGACACCTGGGATGACGAAGGTACCTTAATACTCGAACCCAAATATCCTTGGGAGCTTGTTCAAATCGGTAATTGTGGCAGCCCGATATTGTGCGACGCCGGCTGGATCGTGCTCACTCACGGTGTAGGCCCGGTGCGCAAATATGCTCTGGGTGCGATATTGCTGGACCGCGATGATCCGACGAAGTTGCTCGGCCGCACTGCTTGTCCAATTCTAACCGCGGCGGAGGGCGACCGTGAAGGCTATGTGCCTAACGTGGTGTACACGTGCGGCGCCACTTTATTGGGTAGCGATCTCTATATACCGTTTGGAATTTCGGACAGCGCGATTGGCTTTGGGTCGGTCTCGGTGGCTAAGCTCCTCAACCAGATGGTATGAATGGCATGATGTGCAGAATATGCATGGGACATATATCTATTAGCTGGAGGCGTCTATCCAGCCGCACTTTCTGGCATGTTAGCAGAATAGGCCAATTAACAGGATTGGGTGATTATGCTGCATAAGCGGCCATTTGATGAAAAGCAGATAGAATCATTGTATTGGCGCCTGCCGGTAACTTCGGACGAGATTGACGATATCGCCGAGCCCGATGTTCCCAGCAGCAGTGACTTCAAACTGCTTGCGGAGAATATTCCGACATTGTGCTGGATAGCCCGCGGAGATGGTTATATTTTTTGGTATAACCGTCGCTGGCACGACTATTGCGGCTCGACCCCGGCGGCAATGGAGGGCTGGGGATGGCAAAGCGTTCAACATCCCGATCAACTTCCCCGGGTCATGGAGGAGTGGCAAAG
>JBGSVG010000406.1:0-3446 GCA_041753095.1 Sphingorhabdus sp.
AGTTTTGTGCAGGGTGCCGCCAAGAATAAGGCCGAAAGCCTGGCAATTATCCGTGCGGTGGTAGCGCTTGCCGACAGTCTGAACATCGCGACCACAGCCGAAGGTGTTGAAACCGAGGCCGAACTGGCGATGGTTCAGCAACTGGGCTGCAAAAAGATCCAGGGCTATTATTTCGGGCGCCCGATGGATTTTGCTGACAGCCTCGAACTGTTCAAAGGCCCCCAACGCTACGTCGCGTAAATATGCTATAGTATTTCGTGCACCTTTTCCTGCGGTCGGCAAAGACGCACGCCCTTGTCAGTTTCAACAAAAGGTCGTTCCACCAGCATAGGATGTTCGGTCATCGCATTCAGGATCTGGTCGGGAGTTGGGTCACCTATCAGCCCTAACTCTTCTGCGGGCGAACCGCGGGTTCGCAATGCGTCGCGAGGCGTTAGTCCGGCATCGCCGAACAATTGTTCCAGCTTGGCGCGGGTGAACGGACTTTTGCGATATTCGATGATCGTCACGTCCAATTCGGGCGTATCTTGCAAGATGGCCAGTGTTTTTCTGGACGTCCCGCAATCTGGGTTGTGCCAAATCGTTGCCTTCATGTCTGCGCTCCAAATTCCAATTCGCCAGCATTAGCTTGCTTGTCGTTGGCTGACAAAAATTTTCTGGACTGCGCGCATTTCGTATTTGCATATGAGAACGACTCGCAATAAAGACCGCTTGGTCGATTGAGAATCATTCTCAATAAAGTTCACTAAGGAATTTCTGTGCGTTATCATGCTGCCTCCGCAATCGCTATTGCGACTGCCTTATTTGCTTCCTCAAACACATTTGCTGAGGACGCGATGATCGATGCAGGCGATAATGACGACAGCCGGACGATAATCGTTACCGGCGCAAGCGAAGGCTATGTCGCATCCAACTCCATTACTGCGACCAAGACCGACACGCCGCTGATTGACATTCCGCAGACAATCAACGTGGTCACGCGCGAGCAGCTGGACGATCAGGCGCATCATTCGCTGGCGGATGTCCTGCGTTATATCCCCGGTACGACCGTTGGGCAGGGCGAGGGAAACCGCGATCAGATCACATTGCGCGGCCAGAATAGCACTGCTGACTTTTTCCTCGATGGCGTCCGCGATGACGTTCAATATTATCGCGGCCTTTACAACATTGAGCGCGTGGAAATTCTTAAAGGACCCTATGCGCTAATCTTTGGACGCGGCGGCGGCGGCGGCATCATCAACCGGGTGCAGAAATCACCGCAGGATGAAATATTTTACGCAGGCCAAGCCAGCATCAACAGCTTCGGTGCTTATGATTTTTCGGCAGACCTGAACGCGCCGCTAGGCGACAGCGCAGCTGTCCGGCTGAATGCCGTTTATGAAAATCTCGACAGCCATCGGGACTTTGTCGGTGGTGAACGTTATGCGTGGAATCCTTATGCGGCGTTCAAACTGGGCGAAAACTGGAAAGTTGGGCTGTCCTATGAATATGTGAATGACGATCGGACGACGGACCGGGGCATACCCTCGATTGCCGCAGGAGCGGGCACTCCGAACCGGCCGTTATCCGGCTATCGTGACCAGTTTTTTGGCATACCCGGCGTCAACCGCACGAAGCTGGAAGCCCATATCGCCAAGCTTCGCCTTGATGGCCAGTTGGCTGCCAATCTGAGCTTTAGCGGCACTGCATTGTATGGCGACTATGACAAAATCTACACAAATATATTCGCAAACGGCGCGGCTACGGCGCAAAACGGGACCGTCGCGCTGTCATCGTACAGCGATCCCACGCAGCGAGAGAATCTCATCATCCAGAGTAATCTGGTGTGGGACATCAATACAGGTCCGCTTGGGCACAAGATCCTCATTGGCGCAGAATATGGCGATCAACAGTCTGCCAACCGGCGGTTCAACGGTACCTTGTCCAATGCCAGCCTGAACCTGTCCAACCCGGTTTTCCCCACAGTTAGTTTTTCCACGCTGAACCGCGATACAGTTTCCGATGTTGAGTTTTTCTCGGCCTATGTGCAGGATCAAATCAGCATCGGTGAGCATATCGATGTTATCGCGGGCGTTCGCTATGACAGTTTCAACATCAACGGCGTTGACCTTTTCCCTGCCGTTGACCGGCCGTTCGCTCGCAAGGATGAAAAAGTCAGCCCGCGCGTCGGCCTGGTTTTGAAACCACAACAAAATATATCATTGTACGGAAGTTACAGCCAATCGTTCCTGCCCCGATCAGGCGACCAATTTCTCGCACTCTCGGTCACTCAACAAAATCTGGCTCCCGAACGCTTCACCAATTACGAGATTGGCGCGAAATGGGATATCAAGCCTGACCTGAACCTGACGCTTGCGCTGTTCCAGCTTGACCGCAGTAATGCGACGACGCCTGATCCTATTAATCCACTGGCATCAATCAATGTCGGCAAGACCCGCACCAAGGGCGTCGAGCTGGCAGTTGCCGGCCGCATCACGCCGCAGTGGCAGGTCCATGGCGGCTATAGTTATCAGGACGCGGCGCTGGCTGGAAATGATGCGGTGCGGCTTGCTCAGGTGCCAAAGCATCAAGCCAGTCTATGGAACCGCTATGATTTCACCAACCGATTTGCAGCAGGGGTTGGCATCATCCACCAGTCAAGCCAATTTGCCGCGATACGCACGAGTGCGACGACAACAAAACTGCCCGCCTTCACACGTGTCGATGCTGCGTTATATTATGATCTGAGCGATGCGGTTCAATTACAGATGAATGTCGAAAATCTGTTCGACACGACTTACTTTGCTGATGCGCATAACAACAATAATATATCGACCGGAGCACCGATTAACGGCCGTTTCACCATCCGCGCCAAATTTTAAGGCGCGGCTGTCGCCGCCATATGCGCTTTTGCATTTTCGACATAATGGGCAACACCCATGCGCATCCCCATGATGGCGGCATCATCAAGGTCGCGAACAAAGCGCGCTGGCGAACCGGCCCATAATTGTCGGCTCTCCACGCGTTTGCCTTGAGTCAACATCGCCCCGGCGGCGAGCATAGCGTCGCCTTCGATTTCCGCGCCGTTCATGACCGTCGCAGAAAGGCCGACAAATGCGCGGTCGTGCAGAACGCAGCCGTGAAGCATGACCTGATGGCCGACTAACACGTCGTCGCCTATTATTGTGGGAAAGCCATCAGGGACGCCGGGCATTGGGCCGTCACAATGCACGATGCTGCCGTCCTGAATATTGGTGCGCGCGCCAATAACAATGCGGTTCACCTCTGCGCGGATGACGCAATTATACCAGATGCTCGAACCCGGTCCGATCGTGACATCGCCAATGATCCGGCAACCGGGGGCAATGAAGGCGGTATCATCTATCTGCGGTGTTTTGCCGTGTAGGGTGATAATCGACACATCGGGGTGGCGGTGCATAATCATAAAATCTTCCAAAGCGAGAGGT
>JBGSVG010000407.1:0-1692 GCA_041753095.1 Sphingorhabdus sp.
GGGCGGCCGGTTCGGTGAAGGCCCCGGCGATATCATGCGCGAGATAAATGCCTCAATCCCATTCGACAAGCGGCTTTGGCGGGAAGACATCGCAGGCAGCAAAGCGCATGCGGAAATGCTCTCGGCAAACGGCATTATTTCAAGCGAAGACAACGCCGCTATCCAGCACGGACTGAACGCTATTCACGCCGAATATGAAGCGAATGGCGTACCCGAAGACCTCAGCCTCGAAGACATTCATATGGTCACGGAGACACGCCTGCGTACATTGGTGGGCGAACCAGCGGCACGTCTGCACACTGCGCGTTCGCGCAACGATCAGGTCGCGACCGATTTCCGGCTATGGGTACGCGGTGCAATCGAACGCACTGATGCCGGGTTGGTTGCTTTTCAATCCGCGCTGGTTGAGCGCGCGCACCAGCATGCTGACAGCATCATGCCCGGCTTCACCCATTTGCAGGTCGCGCAGCCCGTAACGCTTGGTCATCATCTGATGGCCTATTACGAAATGGCCAAGCGTGACCGCAGCCGATTTGCCGATTGCCGGGCGCGTCTCAACCAATCACCTCTTGGGGCTGCCGCGTTGGCGGGAACATCTTTCCCGATAGATCGCGCAGCAACGGCGTCGGCGCTGGGTTTTGACGGCCCGATGGCGAACAGTCTCGATGCCGTTTCCGACCGCGATTTCTCAATCGAATTCCTGACCGCCGCTACTCAAACAGCGTTGCATCTGTCGCGGCTTGCGGAGGAAATGATCCTGTGGGCGTCGCAGCCATATGGCTTCATCACGCTGCCCGACGCATGGTCGACCGGCAGCTCCATCATGCCGCAAAAGCGCAACCCCGACGCCGCCGAGCTGGTGCGCGGTCATGCAGGTCGGATTATGGGCTGTATGACCAGCCTGATGGTGACGATGAAAGGTCTGCCACTCGCTTACTCAAAAGACATGCAGAATGATAAGCCACCGGTGTTCGAGGCCTATGATTTGTTGGCGCTGTCGATTGCCGCGATGACGGGTATGGTCAATAATGTTAATTTTAATACCGCTCGCATGCGCGAAGTCGCTGCGTCGGGTTTGTCGACCGCGACCGACCTTGCCGACTGGCTGGTGCGCGAACATGGGATGCCGTTCCGTGAAGCACATCATGTTACCGGCAGTGTCGTCAAGGCATGCGAAGCGCGCGGCATCGGGCTTGACATTATTACTGCAGATGATTTGGCTGCCATCGACCCAAGGCTTAGCGGCACCGTCCTGCCCGATTTGACGGTGGACGGATCGGTCGCCAGCCGGACGAGCACTGGCGGCACCGCCCCGGTTCGGGTAATGGCGGCCATCGCCGCCGCCAAAAAGGAATTAGAGGCATGACACGGACCCGTACATTATTGCTGATCGGACTTGGTCTGTGCCTTGCGGCTTGCGGCAAGGTCGGCGATCTGGAACCACGCACCGGGACTGCCATGCCCCCTAAAGCTTATGGGCAAAAAACCGAGCAAACGGCTGAGGTGCTCACTACACCTTCAGTGCAGGCGCGGCCCGGACGCACTGACGAACTGCTTAAACGGTCCGAGCGGCGAGAGGACGATCCATTCGATGTGCCACCGGGTAAAGAGCCACAGCCGTTCGACCCAAAAGAAGTCGCCGCCGAACCCAAACTGAAATCAAATTAAGCCCTAACTCCCATGAATCACTTT
>JBGSVG010000408.1:0-1795 GCA_041753095.1 Sphingorhabdus sp.
CGCACATCAAACAGCAATGCGTCGTCTTCATTGGCCTGCCAAGCGGCAGCATGCGCCGAAGCGACCGGGATCGCCATGATCCCGGTCGCCACAGCCAATGCTGTAAATGCCTTTGCGGCCTTATGAAGAAGCGTGCGCATATCAGGCTCTGGTCAAGCCCCGATCAATTGTTCAGGGAAGAACTGTCCGCACTTGCGCAATCAAACCGCCACCAGCCTCAGGGGCTTCATAATATGACACGGTGATATTGCCGCGCACTTTTGCGGCGACGTGTGGCGACATCGGCAGTGACACGATTCGACTGGCGATTTCGGGATAAATGGCAATTCCTTTGGCGACCATGATCGGCTCAGCTTCACCGGCTTTGGTCACATGGACTTCACCGAAAACGGACTTGTCGCCCTGGCGCGTCATGTCGAACTCTAATGTCGGACCTTCATTATCCTTGCCGACGCGCAAGTTACTGAGTGCAGCTGTTGCCTGCAGATTGCCTTTTCGGACAATGACTGGAATACTAATCCCATATATAGGAATAAGCTGTATTTTCAAACCGTTACCTACATCCTCTGCGCTACCGGCCGCAGGCGCTTTCGGAATGGCACGGAACAGCATGTGCGCACGGTACTCGCCATCGGGCAATGTATCCGTGGGCTGCAAGCCGACGCGGATGGATTGCGGCTGGTTCGGTGGAAGGGTAACGCGGCGCGGCGCATAGCGAATGACCGCGAGCGCGGATTTTTCCTTTTCGGTCGCCGCGACCGGATCAACATCGTCCAGCCGACCTGCGTCGTTCATGCGGCGTAGTTCGAGCGTAATACGATATGTGGCTTCTTCATTGCCGATATTGTTCAGGATAACCTCGGTCCCTCGGCGACCGTCGAGAACCACCCTGGTCGGCGCGACCAATAGATCGCCCGCCGCATGTGCTGGCGACATCAGTGGCAATTGCACCACCGAAAGCAATGTTGCACCTATAATAATCCGGGTGGCCACACCCCGACATGCTTTTCCAAGCAGTTCGTACATTTATTTTTCCCATCCACTTAGGGCACAGCGGATCTGGTCAAATCATCCGCCGCACTGGTCCACAGTTCATGCGTGCCAGAATATGGTTACCATCCCGCTAACGGATATAGAGTCGGCACAAGAAGGCCTCCGAAAGCATCTGCTTGCGGAGGCCTGCCTGATTGAAGATCACGCCTTTCGGCGCGAACAATTCTTACTGATAATCAGCCGACACGTTGTACGTACCGGTGTACGTGCCTGCTACCTGAGCCGCGCCAACGGTCAACGTTCCGCCAACGTAGAAAGTCTGCGGCAGGCCGTTTGCAACAATAGTCGGCGTGGAAGGCGGCGTCAGTGCAAGACTCATCGGAAGACCAGCGCCGGTCAATGTGGTCGAAGCTGCGACCGTGATAGCTACGGTATAGGTGCTAGCGCCAACAACCGAAAATGCGCCACGGTTTGATGCGCCAACGCAAGCAAGGCCTGCCGAGCAAGTGCGCGTGTCTGCGCCAGTACCGATTGCAACTGTTCCAGCGGCTGCGCCAGAAGCAACAGTCCCGAAATCCAGACCAGCGGTCTGCGACAAGGTAACAGGTGCAAGGATATCGACTTCCGCGGTCGCGGAAACGGTTGCTGCATTGGCGCCGGTCGAAACCATGGCAATAGCGGCTGCGCCCAAAAGAGCGATTTTCTTGTTCAACATAAACTGGTCCTTCGTGACAAAAAGCAGATTCGGAATGCCCCACTGCATTCTCATCCGCTTATGCACATCGAATCATAAGGTTTTGCT
>JBGSVG010000409.1:0-4333 GCA_041753095.1 Sphingorhabdus sp.
ATGTAGGCCCTAGCAGCCAGCGGGTCAATCTAGGGCTTAATTAGACGCGCGGTGGTTGAGGTCGTGGCCGAGCGCGAGGACGCCCACGCCCAATATCGTCCAGAGAATCTCGGTACCGCTATGCGGCAACGTCAATGCACCCGCCATAATACCGATACCCAGAGCGCCAATCGCTGCAGGCATAACGAAACCATGATCCCAAAGGCCTTTGCCGAGCGCCAATACACCAAAGATAATGGCAAGGAACAGCCCGACCTCATGAATGATAGGATCCAGCAGCAACCCGCCCGCCGAGGCCAGCACCGCAAGCAGTACGGTGGTTGCAAGGCAATGCATAAGGCACAGGCCGGCAATACTCAAACCGAGCCCGTCCCAGCGCCATTTTGTCCACACTTGCGTCATTACCAGTCCCTAATGGCATGATTCGTCGCACGTTACAACATTACATTTGAATAACCGTGTGTGGAGCTGCCCCTTGCCTTTGCAGGATAATCCGCCAAAGTCGTGCGTGGAGCAAGAAGCAGAGGAAGCCGTATGGACAAAATCGAAATAGCGCAGAATTCCAGTATGGCACGCCGCGATCTTATGCGCGGAGCGGCGATGCTCGGCGCAGGAGCGATGTTCCTGCGTCCTTTAGGGGTCTCGGCCAAGGAAAGCGGCCTTGCAGATATCCGCAAGGCTGTTGATGCTGGTCGCGACGCTTCGATAAAGCGCATTCGCGACTGGATTGCCTTGCCCTCTATTGCTGCCGAAAACCGCAATATGCCGGAAGGCGCTGCTTATATGGCAGAGCTGGCCAAAGATGCTGGCTTTGCCAATGTCGAAATTGTCCCCACCGATGGGCATCCGGGCGTGTTCGGCACGATTGACGTTGGCGCAAAACGGACGCTGGGCATCTATTTCATGTATGATGTAAAGCAGTTCGATCCGGCGGAATGGTCGTCCCCGCCGCTCGAAGGACGAATGGTCGACCGGCCAGGCTTTGGCAAGGCCATTATGGGGCGCGGCGCGGTCAACCAGAAAGGGCCTGAGGCAACCTTTCTGGCGGCACTGCACGCGATTAAGGCCGCAGGACGCAAGCTGCCCGTCAACATCGTGCTGATCTGTGAAGGCGAAGAGGAAATCGGCTCGCCGCATTTCCAGCAGGTGGCAACCAAGCCAAACATCCTTGCTGCCTTGCGCAAGTGTGAAGGCATTTTCATCCCTGCGAGTTGGCAGGATAAATCGGGCAGCGTCGATGTCAATTTGGGGTCCAAAGGCATTGTCGAACTGGAATTGATCGCCAGTGGAGAGAAGTGGGGACGCGGACCGAAGGGTGATGTGCACTCGAGCCTGAAGGCAATGATTGATTCTCCCGCGTGGCGATTGGTCGCGGCGCTCAATACGCTGGTCACCGCAGATGGAAATACGCCGATAATCGATGGCTGGTTCGAAAATGTCCGTCCGCTGACCGCGCGTGAAAAAAGCCTGATTACCGAAGCAGCAAAATTAGGTGACGAGGCGGAGCAGAAGAAAATTCTGGGCGTTACGCACTGGATTGACAATCTGCCTTATGATCAAGCGCAAATCCGGCTGGCGCAGGAGCCAACGGTAAATATCGAGGGCTTGGTCGCAGGCTATACCGGACCGGGTGGCAAGACCATCCTGCCAGGCCGTGCCGTCGCAAAGCTCGACCTGCGACTTGTCCCCAACCAGACGCGTGACGAAGCGGTGCGAAAACTACGCGCCCATCTCGACAAGCGCGGATTTAGCGATGTCGAAATGAAGATCGGTGGCGGCTATGATCCGACCGAAACGCCTGAATCTAGCCGACTCATCCAGACCGAACTGGCGACATATCGCAAGCTTGGGGTTACAGCGACGCTCAACGCCCGGCTGGCAGGTAGCTGGCCCGGCGCAACCTTTACGTCGCCGCCGGTATCGATCGCTGCCGGCCATTTTGGCATCGGTCATGGTGCAGGCGCGCACGCGCCCGACGAATATTATTTGATCGATTCTACTAACCCCAAGGTCGCAGGGCTTGAAGACGCGACAATGGGCTATGTCGAGTTTCTATATGTGCTGGCTGCGATGAAATAGTCTTCTTGCATATTGCGTGGCTCTCGCGGCTACCGGTTTTTGCAATTCCGGAGTGGCAAAATGCAATCGGCGAACGGACGTCGGACTTGCCAGTGGCCTGCGGTCCGCGCATATCGCGGCTTATGGATATAGCCCTCACCTCACCCCGAGAAATGCCTGCGACGACCTATCGTCCCGAGGCGCTCATCAAATGGCTGATGGTCATCGCCATGCTGGTGTTCGCGATGGTCGTTGTCGGCGGGATTACGCGGCTGACCGAGTCGGGGCTTTCGATTACTGAATGGAAGCCGATCACCGGTGCGTTACCGCCCTTGAGCGAAGCAGCCTGGGCGTCGGAATTTGAAAAATACAAACAAATTCCCGAATATGTGCAGATTAACGGCCCCGCGGGGATGACGCTCGCCGAGTTCAAATTCATCTATTTTTGGGAATGGGTGCATCGGCTGCTGGGGCGCATTGTTGGTCTGGCATTTGCGCTACCGCTTGCGTGGTTCTGGGTGAAGCGCGCTATTCCCGCAGGCTACAAGCCCCGTTTGCTCGCGCTGATGGCGCTCGGCGGTCTGCAGGGCACAATCGGCTGGTGGATGGTGTCCTCGGGTCTGTCGGCGCGCACTGATGTCAGTCATTACCGGCTCGCGGTACATTTGTTGACGGCACTGTTTATTCTGGGAGGATTGGTGTGGACCGCGCTTGATCTGAAAGCGCTGACCAGAAATCCGGCGGCAAAGCCAGCAAAGCTTACCGGGTTTTCTGGCGCAGTTTTGGCTATATTATTCGTGCAATTGCTCTTTGGTGCATGGGTGGCGGGACTGAATGCTGGTTATGTTTCAAACAGTTGGCCTCTTATGAACGACCGTTTCGTGCCCGACGGGATCGATATCACCAAAGGTGCACTCTATGCCCTTATCAACGATCCGTTCTTAACCCATTTTGTGCACCGTTGGTGGGCATGGGTTGCGGTAATAGCGCTCATCATGCTTTCCCGTCGGACCAGAAAGGCAGGCGCGCGACCGGCGTCCATTGCCATTCACACAGCCTTTGGCGTGCAGATTCTGCTTGGCATTGCAACGGTCATGACTGGGGTCAATATTGTGCTTGCCGTTCTGCATCAGGCTGTGGGGGCCTTGGTGGTCGCATCAACCGTTTGGGGTGCGCATGTCATCGGACGACATGATGGCCAATAACATTGGTAAAAGTGAAATTGCGCTGATTTATGCGGTATTTCCGACGGCGGGCGAGGGCCATGATGTGTGCCGGAAATTGCTCGAGGAACGCTTGATTGCCTGCGCCAACCGGCTGCCTATGATGATCTCGCACTTCCGGTGGGAGGGCGAGATAGAGGCAAAAGAAGAGCATCCGGTGATTTTCAAGACTAGCCCGGCAAAAGCCGACGCCGCAATGAAGCGGATCGCGGCAATGCATCGCTATGAAGTGCCCGCAATTGTCCGGCTGTCGACGGAGTCGGCCTACCAGCCCTTTGCCGATTGGGTGGCCGCAGAAACGAGATAACGGGAAGGTGGTATTATTTTACCCGCCGTAAAACCCCTGCTTTTGCTTGACTATAAGGCACTTCATCGTCATTGGCACCGCTTCGCGTGCAGGGCTTTAGTGATTCTGCGCAACTATCCAAATTCGAAAGGTTCGATTAGCGATGAAAACGCTATCCAGAGTTACGAAATCGATTCGTCCGCAGGACGTTGAGAAGTCGTGGATCCTCATTGATGCAGAAGGCCTGGTCGTTGGCCGCGTTGCCAGCATCATCGCCAATATCCTGCGCGGCAAGACGAAGCCAAGCTACACCCCGCACGTCGATTGCGGCGACCATGTTGTCGTCATCAACGCCGACAAGGTGAAGTTCACTGGCAAGAAGCTGACCGACAAGGTCTATTATCGCCACACCGGTTATATCGGCGGTATCAAGGCAGTTACCGCTGGCAAGATCCTCGAAGGCAAATTCCCCGAGCGCGTGCTTGAAAAGGCAGTTGAGCGCATGGTTCCCCGCGGACCATTGGGCCGTGCACAAATGCGCGCGCTTCACCTCTATAACGGCACCGAGCATCCACATGATGGTCAACAGCCAAAGACGCTCGACGTCGCTTCCATGAACCGCAAGAACAAGGTGGGTGCATAATGTCCGAAACCGCTAACTCACTCGCTGATCTCGAAACTTTGGGCGCCGAAACGTCGGTACCAGCAGGATCGCAGATAGCCGCCGTTATCCGCGAACAGGAAATCGACGCACAGGGTCGCAGCT
>JBGSVG010000410.1:0-3804 GCA_041753095.1 Sphingorhabdus sp.
ATGCCGACAATCAGCCAATGCCAGATGCTCAATCCACCCATTTCAAACTCCTAACGGGGCGCACCCCCGGTTATCGCGACATTCGCCGCACTCCCTAGTCCATAGCATCTAGTGATTACTATCGCCAATTTCCAGTTCGCCTTCGCTTTCTTGGCTGTCAAACTGCATATCGCCCAAAGCCATGTCGATGGGATCCAGCAAGCCAGCAGCCTTCAGGTCATCAATTCCGGGCAAATCCTTGCGACTGCTCAAGCCAAAATGGGTTAAAAACCCAGCCGTCGTCGCGTAAATCAGCGGTCGTCCCGGCACTTCACGACGCCCTGCAGGTCGGACCCAGCCGGCCTCCATCAATACGTCCAAAGTGCCTTTGGAAATCTGCACGCCTCGGATTGCCTCGATTTCAGCGCGACTGACGGGTTCATGATAGGCTATGATTGCCAGCGTTTCGACGGCAGCCCGGCTCAGCTTGCGGCTCTCCTCACGCTCGCGGCGCAGCAGGTACGCGAGATCGGCCGCGGTCTGGAAATGATATGATTTTCCGCGCTGCACCAGTTCGATACCTCGGCCGTCATAATGTTCGGCTAGCTTTTCCAGCGCGACTGTTACATCGACGCTATCGCCGACATAAGATCGGATCTGCTCGACCGTCATAGGTTCCTGCGATGCGAACAACGTCGCCTCGACCGCGCGGACATCGGGATCATGCTCGATCATCATGTTTTCATCCTCACCATCAACGGCGCAAAATTATCTTCCTGCTGCAGGTCAATCGTGCCGCGTTTCGCCAACTCAAGCGCTGCGACAAAACTCGACGCCAGCGCCGATTTCCGCAACGCAGGCTCGGCGAAAACAGGAAGGAATGCCTCAATCGACGTCCATTCGATTGCCCGCCCAATCATTGACGATACGCGTTCCAAAGCCTCTTCCAACGTCATCACCTGCCGCTTTTTGACAACGTGCAGCACCGGCTGAGTCCGCGCCTTGACCTGACCATAAGCGGTAATCAGTTCGAAATAGTCGCAGTCCCACGCACGCGCCTTGACGACGCGCAGGCCTTCGGAATTGCCGCGCAGGAAGATATCACGGCCAATGCGGTCACGCGCCATCAGCCGCGCGCCACTTTCGCGCATCGCATTCAACCGTTCCAGTCGAAGCTGCAGGCGCAGTGCCATCTCTTCCGGGGAAGGGTCAATGGTCGGGTCTTTGGGCAGCAGCAGCGCCGATTTGAGATAGGCGAGCCAGGCCGCCATCACCAGATAATCGGCAGCAAGCTCGAGCTTCAACGCCCGCGCTTCGTCGATGAAAACGAGATATTGCTCAACCAGGGCAAGGATCGAAATCTGCCGCAAATCAACCTTCTGGTTGCGCGCCAAGGTCAACAGCAGGTCAAGCGGGCCTTCCCAACCGTCGATATCAATGGTCAGGATATCCTGTTGGTACTCCTCGTCCTCGACGCGCAAATCGCCATCATCGAAGAGCATATCCTCATTCATGCCGCGCCGGTCGCCCCGTGGGTCAGCTTGGCATCAGTATCGGTCAACGCCAACAATTGGTCGCGCTTGTCAATCAGGCTAGCCATCCGCTCACCGTTAAAGCCAATGCGAGAGCCTACCATCGCCCGATCCAGACGCTGCCGCCCGATATTCGTCATCTCGGGCAACAACTCGGCAATCTGCACCATCTCGTCAAAACGGCCCCAGCAGTTGAGCGCGACATCGCAACCCGCTGCGACGCAGTCGCGCGCCCGGGTCGGGACATCGCCGGATAGCGCCTTCATATCGAGGTCATCGCTCATCAACAGTCCGTCAAAGCCGATCTCGCCGCGAATGATGTCGTTGATTACAACAGGGGACATCGTAGCAGGGCGTTCAGCATCCCATGCTTCGTAAACCAGATGAGCAGTCATCCCCATCGGGGCATCGGCCAAGCTCTTGAAAGGTGCAATGTCTTGCTCCAGCTCTTCTTTTGTAGCGCTGACATGGGGCAAGTCATGGTGGCTATCGACCGTCGATCGACCATGGCCAGGCATGTGCTTGATTACGCCAACAACACCGCCTTTGGTTAATCCGTCGAGGATTGCCTTACCCAACGCAGCGACGCGCAAAGGCTCGCTGCCTAATGCACGGTCTCCGATCGCCGAATGGGTGTCTGGGACGCGAACATCGAGCAGGGGTTGCAGGTTGACCGTAATGCCAACCTCGCCAAGCATCAGTGCCAATGCCTCGCCATTGACCCGCGCTGCCTCGATTGCGGTCATCGGGGCGATATCGTAAAGTGCGTCGAACGCCGCGCCAGCCGGAAATTTCGGCCAGTCAGGCGGCGCCATTCTAGCGACACGCCCGCCTTCCTGATCAATCGTGATCGCAATGTCATCGCGTCCATGCAGGTCACGCAATGAATCTGTCAACTTTCGGAGCTGTTCACGGCTCTCAACATTGCGTCCGAAGATAATATAACCAGCCGGTTCAACGTCGCGAAACAGTCGTTTTTCGTCGTCGGTCAAGACGGGGCCAGAGAGGCCAAAGATAACAGGTTTCATGGTACACAGGCTAGGGCCGCTGTTACGCCAAGGCAAGCGTGCAGCGGCGGAACGCGGCCCTTAATCTGTGTATAATTACCGGATCGACCCGAGGAAATCGAGCTTGCCCACCGGCACGCCGTTCATGCGCAACAACGCATAGGCCATGCTCAGATGAAAATAGAAATTGGGGATGGCAAAGCCAAAGACGTAGGTGCTTCCCGTAAAGGGGATATCGCCGCTCGGCGTTGTCAGCACCACTTTTGCTTCTTCCCGACTGTCAAAACCTTCGGCTGAGACATTTTGCAAAAACAAAATGGCCTTGGAGACGCGCGCCTCCACATCCTCATAGCTGGCCTCATCATCCGCCCACGCTTCATTTTCGACCTGCCCTACACGGACAGCTACAAATTTAGCCGTATCGGTCGCCATTTGGACTTGTCGCGTCAGCGGGGCCATGTCGTCAATCAGGCGCGCATCAAGCAATTCAGACAGATCCATGCCCTGCTCCGTGGCAAAGGCCTTACTCTTTTCGAGCATAGCGGACAGGTTTTGCAGGCCGCGGATAAAAGCGGGGATCGTGACGTCATATAATGCAGGCATTTTCTTCTCCCTTTGAGGTTGAGGACGACATAAGTTGCAATTTGCTACTTTTCAACCGAAGCATATTTTAAATTCGGAAAGCCTCCGAAACCTAGCTAAAGAAAAAGCCGCAGCAGCTTGCGCTGCCACGGCCTCTCTCCCCCCCGGCACGTATCTTCGATTATTTTACGATAAGGCAATTTTCCCCAGCGGCCTTAAGCTTCGCACAAAGCTGTTGTGCCGCACTTGCGTTCGCGGTGACCGCCTGAAGACGGAATACCTTACGGCCCCCTTCGACATTGGCTTCGGCAATCTTGCGGTTGACGCCAGACAGAAATCCAAACCGTTTGCCCAGCGCTGCCCAAGCCGTTTCGGCTTTTGCAGCGTCACCAAAAGCCCCGAGCTGGACCATTACGGCTCCCGCTGGCGTCGCGCTGTTCGCGGCAGGCTTGGCTGCTGCAGTTGCAGTTGCTTTCGCAACTCCCGGCTTGGCAATGACGGCATCGGTTTTCGTGCCTTCACTCGCTGCAAAGGCAGCGTCGCCTTCGCCTTCGAATTTCTTACCTTCGGGATCTTCCGGACGGACTTTGTAGTCGCCTTCCTGCGCAGCGATTAGTTCGCCGTTGCCCGTTGCGCCACCCGTCTGGTTACGCTGCAGCCAGTAAATGCCACCCACGATTGCAGCCAGCAAAGCCAATCCGCCG
>JBGSVG010000411.1:0-11372 GCA_041753095.1 Sphingorhabdus sp.
ATTCCAGATACAAAAAAAGCGCCTTTAAGGCGCTTTCCTTGTTTGCAGATGCGGTGACTTACGCTTTCGCGCCGTCACGTTCCTGTTGCTTGCGCTCCATCTTGCGGGCGCGGCGAACAGCAGCAGCCTTTTCACGAGCGCGCTTTTCCGATGGCTTTTCGAAATGGCGACGAAGCTTCATTTCGCGATACACGCCTTCACGCTGCAGCTTCTTCTTGAGCGCACGTAGGGCTTGATCAACATTATTATCGCGAACCATGATCTGCATAAAAAACTCAACTCCGGTATCGAATCGGCAAAATGGCTGAAAATCTCGCCAATTCTGCGGCAAAAATGAAAAAAGCCGCAACACTGCTGCGGCGCAATAAACGGGCCCTTATACGTGCCTCGCTACAAATTCAAGCTAGAATTGCGCTGAATTCGGGCAATTGTTGCCATAAAGTCACGCATTATGCAATTCTTGCGACGCGCCACATTTCGCGTTTGATTTGACTACTCCCGCTGGTTAGCCTCGAAATATTAGCTGGGGAGCTGATGGTTTTTCGCGAGTTTAGCTTTTGCCGCGCGATATATATTGCGGGACGGGAGTTTCTATCTCGGTCGCGACATATATAAGACATTCTGGAGTTACCCCGGCGCATGCGACAAAAAGGGGATTTCTCGATGATCAAAACGTTTTCCGGCAATTACCGGTTTGCAATAAGTAGCTCAGCACTGGCCTTCGCCTTGATGCAGGCCGCGCCCGTAATGGCCCAGGATGCTGCGCCCGCCGATGAAGAACAAATCATTCTGCCCCAAAATGAGGACACGACCGAAGAAGAAGGCGGAATCGTCGTAACCGGTTCGCGTATTAAGGGCGAAGATACCTTCACCTCGTCTTCGCCTATTTCGATTATTGACCCTGAGCTTGGACAAAAGCAGGGGCAGAACAGCGTAGCTGAACTCGTCCAGTCATCGCCGATTGCCTCGGGTTCCAGCCAGGTAACCGCTGCAATTTCTTCGGCATTCGTTACTAACGGCGGTGCGGGTACGGAAACCATTTCGCTTCGCGGGCTTGGTGCTGAGCGCACGCTTGTGCTCTTGAACGGACGTCGCGCTGGTCCAGCCGGTACCCGCGGCGCTGTTGCAGCATTCGACCTTAACGTTCTGCCCAGCTCGATCGTCAAACAGATTCAGGTGCTGAAAGATGGCGCTTCCTCCGTATATGGTTCGGACGCTGTTGCAGGCGTGGTCAACGTATTTACCAAGAAATCGACCAATGGCCTCGAACTCGACGGATTTGCTTCGGTGCCGGGGAAATCTGGCGGCGAGCAATATAATCTCAGCGCCGCATGGGGTAAGGAATTCGAGGGCGGTCATTTCCTGGTCGCAGCCGATTATTACAAGCGTAAAGAATTGAAGCGGCGCGACCGCAAATATCTGGAATGCCGCGAAGATTATATCTTTACCGAAGGTGGCGACCGCGCCGACCTTATCGACCCGCGCACCAATGAATATCGCTGCACCGATTTGCCCTGGGGTCATGTCTGGCTCTACGACTATTCCTATTATTATTCGCCAAACGGATCGAATATTCCCGGTTCAGCGGGCACAGGAGACGTGACGCTTTTCCAGTACAGCTACGGTAATGATAGATTGGGTAATTATCTGCAGCGCGTGCCTGATCCGCTTGATCCCTTCCAGATCGGCACGCCGGCAGGCTGGTTTCCAGTCGCAAGAACGGGTGATGCAGACAGCTTCGCACTTTACAATAACTACTCACCGATCCAGGCAAAAGAGACATTCAGCCCGTCCAATGAGCGTCGCACCATTTATGCCGAAGGTGCGATTGATCTCGGAACCTTTGCAGAATTCTATGTCGAGGGTCTGTATAACGAACGCCGGACTAAGCAGGACGGTTTCCGCCAATATTGGCAGTTTGGATTGTCCGAAACGCTTGGTGATCCGCTAGCTGTGGGTTGGACAGGAGCAGCGCTGCTCAGCCCGACCGCCATTGCGGATGTCGGCGACTCGAGCCAAAAGGTAAAATATACCCGTGGCGTTGCCGGTTTGCGCGGCGATGTTGACACGGGCCTGCTCAATGGCTGGTCATGGGACGCCTTTTACCAGTTCAGCCGATCAGACGGCAGCTATACCAACGAGCAGATATATCAGGACTCGATTGATACGCAGGATTTCCGCAGCGGCAGCTGCATAGGTACGCGGACCGCCATTCGTAACGCACCATGTGTTGACGTTCGTTGGGTCAATGAAAATTTCCTCGCGGGTGATCTTACGCCGGCGGAACGCGAATTCCTGTTTGGTACCGAAACTGGCCACACGCGCTATGACCAGCATTATGTCGAGTCATCGATATCGGGGTCTGTGATCGACCTGCCCGCCGGCACAGTTGGCTTGGCGCTGGGTACCGCATGGCGTCAGGACAAGATCAACGATACGCCCGGCGATATAACTTATGCATTGCTTCCAGGTGGCGATGCCAACGATCCCAATGATTATGTTAATAACGCATGGGGAAGCACAGCGTCCGGCAATACCGCCGGTAAGAGCGTTACCAAAGAAGCATTTGCTGAGCTTCAACTGCCGTTGATTCATAACACGCCGCTGATCCAGAAGCTGACTCTGTCGGCTGCGGCGCGCGTTACCAGCGTGAAATCGACACGGCGCAGCGATGGTTTCTCTGATAGCGATAATGGCAACTGGACCTATAAGCTGGGCGCCAACTGGGAAGTGAATGACTGGGTTCGGCTTCGCGGCTCTTACGGCACGTCATTCCGTGCGCCTGCATTGTTCGAACAGTTCCTTGCCGATCAGACGGCGTTTGCCAACCAGCGCAATATCGACCCTTGCATCCGCTGGGGCGCTAACTTGGCCGCTGGCATCATCAGTCAGGAATTTGCCAACAATTGCGCGGCGGACGGTGTTCCCGCAGGCCATACCGGAGGCGGCGTTGAAGCAACGGTTATCACCGGTGGCGGTATCGGTATATTGAAACCCGAAACGTCAGTTGCCAAGACTGCGAGTATCATCTTTACACCGCGTTTCGGATTCCTTCCCGATACGCGTATCCGCGTAGCCGTCGATTATTTCGACATCAATGTGAAGGGCGAAATCGCACAACTTGGTGCCGGAAATATCTTGTCGGGTTGCTATTCGTCTGAATTCTTTCCAACCGATCCGCTTTGCTCGCTATTTGAACGTGGCCAGACCGGTGCGCCAAGCAACGTAAACTTCGTCCGTGACAGCTTCATCAATGTGAACAATCAACGCAACAAGGGCGTCGACGTTACCGCAGAAATCAATCATGATTTTGGTGATCTCGGCAAGGTGACGCTGAACGCCCAGATGACTTGGCAGACCCGCGATGATGTCGCTTTGTTCGAAGGCACAACAGTGTCGGACAACGGCAAGCTCGGCGAACCGAAATGGGTCGGTGATTTCAACCTGATTTGGGAAAAGGACAATGTGACCTTCTTCTACGGGATCGACGTAATCGGGAAGACATCCAACGTCGCTTCGTTCATTGACGACAATGGCGATACCTGCCTGACCAGCGCAACTTTCGGAAATTATTGCGTCGATGTTACCACCCCTGCGGTCTTCTACCACAGCGCTTCGTTGTCGCTGGATGTAGGCGACAAGTTCAAGATCACTGGCGGTGTCAGCAACCTGCTTGACCGCAAGCCGCCGCAGGTTTCGGGTTTGACCGGTGGTGAAGTGTCAGTCATCGGCCGTTCGGCATTTGCATCGCAATATGACTATGTCGGCCGCCGCTTCTTCCTCAGCGTAAAAGCGCAATATTGAGCGGTAAGATTAAACTGAATTGAAAAATGGCGGCCCGCAACGGTCGCCATTTTTTATTCAACAGATCATGACGCCGCTGTAAGAGCATTTAACGAAGACTGACCGGAGACCGAAATGCCAAGAATATTGGTAAAGCCCGACACGCTGGATGAAGAAAATCGAAAATTTGTACAGATGCCATTGAAGCAGCCGGTATTTTTGAACAGCGTTCCGAAGAGTGGTAGCCATTTGTTGCGGAATATCGTCCGCATGTTCGTACCGGTCGAACAGCAATATCAGGTGCAGTTTATTCAGCATGCTATTCTCGACGATCATGTCGAAGCGTTCGATGCCGCCAAACCCATGCTCAGCTGGGGCCATTTGCTATATTCGGACGCGTCGGCGATTGAGACATCCACCGCGCGCGTTATCAACCTTGTTCGCGATCCCTATGACTGGGTTCTCGCGCGGACCCGGTTTTTTCTGTCGGACGAATTCAAGGGAAATGCCGATCATTTGAAGGATGGTTCGCTGACGATAGAAAAGCTGCTGAACCTGATGATTTTCGGAATCTTCCGCAAAACGCCTTCGATGGCCGAAATCTACAATTTCAACGCCGCCGCATGGGTTGGCACCGGCGCCTATTTTGTGCGCTACGAAGATATAATCGCAAATCTGAAGCAACTGGACAGCGATGCGGCAGAGGGTTTTTTCGCCGACTTGTTTCAGAAATGCGGAATCGATCCGGTTCCTTCAGACTGGCGCGAGCGGGTGCGGGTAGGTTCGGACCGCAAACAGAGCGGAACTGCGCGCGAAAACCTTACTGGACTTGATATCGAAATCCCTTCCGTTCTACCCGACGCGCAAAAGGCGCTTGTCGATTATGCCGTCCCGGGGTTGCGTACGCTTTTGGGATATAAGTGATGTTGCCCTCGCTCTCCTTTCGTTTCATAATGCAACGCAAATAGGATGAAGGAGAGCGAGTATGGCAACCCAGCTGAAAGCAAACAGCAAATATAGCGAAGCCGAATGGACCGCGCGGCAGGAGCTGGCGGCTTGCTATCGCATTTTTGCGATGTTCGGATGGGACGAGTTGGTTTTCAATCATATTACGGTGAAAGTCCCTGACGAGGACGGCGCGTTCCTGATCAATCCGTATGGCATGCATTTCGGCGAAATCACCGCGTCGAGCCTTATAAAAATCGATATCGACGGCAACAAGATGGATGCCGACAATCCGTGGCATGTGAACAAGGCGGGATTTGTCCAGCACAGCCTGTTCCACCGGACATTGCCCGACGCGCACGCCATCATTCACACGCATACCACAGCAACAGTGGCAGTCTGCTCGCTTGAAGGCGGGTTGCAGCCAGTCAATTTCTACGCCTGCAACTTCATGGGGCAACTGGCCTATCATGATTTCGAAGGCGTAACCGTGCGCGAGGAAGAGGGCGTCCGGCTGGTTGAGCATCTCGGCGACAAGCGCATATTGATGTTGCGCAATCACGGGCCGGTGGTGATGGGCAAGACGCTGCCCGATGCCTTCATCAAATATTGGGCGCTTCAACGCGCGTGTGAGCATCAGATGGCGACCATGCAAATGGGCGCGCCGATTACCGTTTCGCCAGAAGTTATCGCCGTGCATCAGCGCGACCTCTATATGGCATCGCCTCCTGGCGGGTCGGGCCGGGTCGAATTCGACGCGATGGTCCGCAAGGTCGACCAAATCGACAAAAGTTGGCGGGAGTAGTCATCCCCGGCCATATGGTCATCGTTTCGAATATGGCCTGTCAATTAGGATATAATTTTGCCAATGGGCGGTTCACCGATTCCATCATTCAGGATAGCCGCCCATGAAATTTTTTGCCGACACCGCTGAGATTGCTGACATCAAGGAACTGGCGGCAACCGGGCTGCTGGATGGGGTGACCACCAACCCGTCGCTGATTGCCAAGTCGGGCCGGGACTTTATCGAGGTAACACGCGAGATTTGCGCGCTCACCCACGGACCGGTTTCGGCAGAAGTGGTGGCGCTTGATCATCCGACGATGATGAAAGAGGCCGAAATCCTGCGCAAAATTGCCGACAATGTCTGCATCAAGGTGCCGCTGACCATCGACGGTCTGAAAACCTGCAAGGCGCTGACATCTGACGGAACGATGGTCAATGTGACGCTCTGTTTCTCCGCCAATCAGGCGCTGCTGGCGGCCAAAGCGGGCGCGACGTTCATTTCGCCCTTTGTCGGCCGGCATGACGACAATGGCTTTGACGGCATGAGCCTGATCAGTGACATCCGCCTGATCTACGATAATTATGATTTTGGCACTGAGATCCTGGTCGCCAGCGTCCGGCATAGCATCCATGTGCTCGAAGCAGCAAAGATTGGCGCTGATGTGATGACGGCGCCGCCTGCGGTCATCAAGGGGCTGTTCAAGCATATCCTGACCGATAAGGGTATCGAAGGATTCCTCGCCGACTGGGCCAAAACAGGGCAGGCCATAGGCTGAAGAAATAGAGGGAGGCCGGAACGGGTCGCAAATATTCCGGTCTCCCTCCTGCCCCGTGAAACGAGGACGAGGGATAATTAGCCGATGGTCGAACCTATTGCTTGTACGTTTCCGACATCGGGTAGGAAAAATCATCAGTTGTTGCGACATGCAGCCTATGGGCTATTGTCCGTATAGGAATGAAAGGCGGGAAGGCATATTTCTGGGGCTAATGCGGACATTAGGTTCGCGGGAGCAGAGACATGAACCGGCCCGAAAAGGTGTTTCCCATCGCACATATTCACTACAATGACGAAATCGATAACAACGGTAAGGTCGTGGTACCCGACGAGGTGCAGGACGCAATCCGTACCTTGATTCGGTGGTCGGGCGATGATCCGAGTCGTGAAGGCCTGCTCGACACGCCTGCACGTGTCGGGAGGGCTTGGCGCGAATATTGTTCGGGCTATGCGGACGATCCGGCGGCGCATCTGTCACGGACGTTCGAGGAAGTAGGCGGCTATCATGAGCTGGTGCTATTGAAGGACATCCCGTTCCAGTCGCATTGCGAACATCATATGGCACCGATTACCGGAAAGGCCTCGATTGCCTATATGCCCACTGATCGTGTTGTCGGCATTTCCAAGCTGGTGCGCGTCCTGAACGGTTTTTCGCAGCGGCTGCAGGTTCAAGAAAGGCTGACTGCCGAGGTTGCGAACTGCATTTGGGAAAATCTCAAACCGCATGGCGTTGCTGTGGTGATTGAAGCGACTCATGGCTGTATGACAGGACGCGGCGTAAAGGTGCACGGCAGCGGGATGGTAACATCGAAACTGATCGGCTGCTTCCTCGATGACTCGACAAGTCGCAAGGAAGTCATGAGCCTGATGGGATACTGAAACGAAAAGGCCCTCCCGCAACAGAAGGGCCTTTTCTATCCAGCCAAGTATTTGCGACCCTCAAGGCCGGATAAAAAGATAACTTACGCCGCCTTGCGAAGTTCCAGCGATGCCAGAATGTTGGCTGGGTCGGTTTCGCCATATGGGTCGCTGTCCGAACCGATATCGTTGATGCCGGGCTCTTCAAACCAGGCCGTGATCTTGTTGTCATCGACGATCATGGCATAGCGCCAGCTGCGATACCCAAAGCCGAGATGGCTCTTGTCGATCAACATCCCCATCCGGCGGGTGAAGTCACCCGAACCGTCAGGAAGCAGTTTGATGTTCTTGAGGCCAAGATTCTTGCCCCATTGGTACATTACGAACGCATCGTTGACCGATACGCAATATACTTCGTCCACGCCGACGGCCTTGAAGTCCGGATAAAGCTGCTCAAATGAAGGACATTGCTGGTTTGAGCAAGTTGGCGTGAACGCGCCGGGGAGCGAAAAAATTGCTATTTTTTTGCCCTTGCCAAGATCGCGGACATTGACGTCCTGCCAACGGAATGGGTTGGGTCCTTCGATACTGTCATCGCGGACACGGGTTTTAAGGGTGACGTCTGGGAGAATACGGCCGATCATTCGGGCGGTCCTTTTTATATGAATGACAAGGGGTCGACCGGGGCGGCAAAGGGAGGGAGGGAAAAGCCACCCCGGCGAGCCGCCCATATAGGTGCGATCTTGGTCGGTTGAAATTATATATGCCGGAAACAGTAATCGGTTTTTCCGATAAATGTTCCGTCATTTCGCCCCGATAGGACAAACGCCTCAGCGTGGTCAAATGCCAAATAGTTGATTTACGAGCGCAACTTTCTGCTTCATCCTCACCCCATATAAAGGGAGAGAGATGATGCGGCATTTGATGTTGGCGCTTTTGCTTGGCAGCGCGTCAGTGGCGGTTTCGGCGCAAACCGCGGCAGGGCCAAAACCTGCCTCTAAATCAACGATATTGGCCCAAAATGAAATGGCGGACGACCTACCCGTCGAAGATGGACGCGACAGCGAATTTGCGGGGCGCGGCTATGTGGGAACGCTGGTTGACCCGATCATCAAGACCAAGGATGGGAAACCGGTTTGGAATCTCGACGCTTATGCGTGGATGGACGGTAAATCACCCGATACCGTGAATCCCAGCCTGTGGCGGCACATGGGGATATTGCGCAAGCACGGGCTGTTCGCGCTATCCGAAGGCATGTGGCAGGTGCGTGGGTTCGACGTGTCCAACATGACGGTCATCAAAGGCAAAACCGGCTGGATACTGATCGACCCGCTGACCACGCGCGATACCGCTGCGGCGGCGCTCAGGCTGGTGAATGAGAAACTTGGCGCACGACCTGTGGTGGCGGTTATTTATAGCCATAGCCATGCTGATCATTTCGGCGGCGTGCGCGGGCTGGTCGACGAGGCGGACGTAAAAGCTGGCAAAGTCGCTATCATTGCGCCCGAGCATTTTCTTGGTGAAACAGCGTCCGAAAATGTCATGGCTGGCTCGGCTATGAGTCGGCGCGCCATTTCCCAGTTTGGCAGCAATCTTTTACCTGGTGCGCAAGGCCAGATGGGCAGCGGCATTGGCAAAGGAATAGCAGGCGGTGATATCACGCTGATCCCGCCAACGATAGATATCCGCAAAACAGGCGAGGTTCGCGAAGTCGACGGCGTCGCGCTTGAATTCCAGATGGTGCCGCAGACAGAGGCACCTGCGGAAATGAATGTTTACCTACCAGCATCCAAGACGTTTATTGCTGCGGAAATTGCGACTTGCTCGTTACACAATATCCTGACTCCGCGCGGAGCAAAGGTCCGCGATACGCATGCCTGGGCGGGCTTCCTCAACGAAGCGGTCAATCTTTATGCCAACCGCAGCGATACGATTGCCTCCAGCCATTGCTGGCCGCGGTTCGGGCAGTCTGAGGTCAAAGGCTGGCTGTCCGGCCAACGCGACAATTACCGCTATCTGCACGACCAGACGGTGCGGATGATGAACAAGGGGATGACCCAGAGCGAGATTGCGGAAAATCTGAAAGCACCACCGGCGATTGCAAACCAGTGGTTTAACAAGGGCTATTATGGGACTTACAGCCATAATTCGAAGGCGATTTATCAATATTATCTCGGCTGGTACGACGCGGTTCCGGCCAACCTGAACCCGCATCCGCCCGAAGTGCGCGGCGCGAAATTCGTAGCAGCGATGGGCGGGGCAACGAAGGTCTTGGCGGAGGCGAAAAAGGCGATGGCGGCAGGCGACTATCGCTGGTCATCGGACTTGCTCAACCAGCTTGTTTTTGCTGACCCAAAAAACGCCGAGGGCCGTGCGCTGCTTGCCGACAGCTACGAGCAGCAAGGCTATCAGGCGGAATCGGCGATCTGGCGCAATATGTTCCTGTCCGCCGCGCGTGACCTGCGTGAAGGGGTGAAGGCGAGCATCACCACGCAAAGCATCGACATGATTTCGGCGATACCGACGGGACTCTTGCTGGATTCAGTAGCGACGCGGCTGGATCCGCTGGCGATTGGCGACAAGGCGCTGGCGATCAACTTCGTCTTCTCCGATCGTCAGGAAAACGCCAAGGTCAGCGTCGGCAACGCAGTCATGTTCAGCGAAATGGGCGCCAGCCATGCTTCGCCCGCTGCGACAGTCACCGGCCCGCGCCAGTTGTTCCTTGCACTGCTTTTCCTGAAAATGCCGTTGGCGCAGTTGGAAGGGGGAGGGTTGAAAGTGGAAGGTGACCGGGCATCAATCGAAGCGCTACAAGCAGCGCTTGATCCCATGCCGGGGCCGTTCAACATTGCCGAGCCCTAAGGCTGAATTACATCTCACCCCGCTCCCGCCGGATCGCATACCATTTCTCCACATTGGCGTTATGTTCTTGCAACGTGTCGGCAAATACATGGCCGCCTTTGCCGTCCGCGACAAAGAACAACGCCTTGGTCGCTTGCGGGTTAAGCACGGCCTCAATGGCCGCGCGCGACGGATTGGCAATCGGGCCTTTGGGAAGGCCAACCATCGCATAAGTGTTGTAGTCGTTGACGTCGGCGATTTCTGATTGGCGG
Source organism: Sphingorhabdus sp. (assembly GCA_041753095.1). Classification (GTDB taxonomy): domain Bacteria; phylum Pseudomonadota; class Alphaproteobacteria; order Sphingomonadales; family Sphingomonadaceae; genus Sphingorhabdus_B. Next base: position 10,261 of record JBGSVG010000411.1, read on the forward strand.
ATACGGCGGCCCAGCGGTTTGCCTTTGGTTATCGGGTAGATGATCGTCGGGTCGGCCTGAAGCATCATGCCTTGCGTGATACGGTTCGAATATACGCCTGCGACCAGCCGCAGCTCCGATTTCAGCGCGGTTTCCTTTTCAACGATGGAGGCCAGAGCCAGTGCCTCTTGAGGCGTTTTGACAACGGTCGTCTTGCTCCGTTTGGGCCAAAGCTCGTCTATCGTCTTCTTCATCGCGTCCTGCATCCGTTTCAGCACAGCTGCGCGGCTCTCCCCCTTTTCAAAGGCATAGCTGTCGGGAAGCGCCGAGCCTTCGGCGGGTATTTGGATGCTGCCCTTTAGCCGGTCGTTTGCCATCAGGCGTTCGTACACCATGATCGACGGCATGCCCTCGGGTATCGTGACCATCCGCTGCACCGTCTTGCCGCCAGTCATGATATCGAGAATGTCGGAGTTGGACGCTTTGGCCGGTATGATGAACTCGCCGGCCTTGATCGTGCTCGTCGCGCCGAAAATCTTGGCGCGATTTACGAACGCGTCGGCGGATTTGATAATGCCGCTTTTTTCGAGCTGCTCTGCAGCCAGCGTTATGCTCGAACCCGGTTTGATGACCACGCTGGTCTCACGCGTGAGTGGCCCCGGCGCTGTCCAACCATAGACGAAGTTACCGGCAATGATTGCAAGCAGAAGGGCAGCTGCAATGATTGCCCATTTGGCGAGTTTACGCACCTATTCGACAGCTTTCATGATGAGGCTGGCATTGGTACCGCCAAAGCCGAAGCTGTTGTTGAGGACGGCTTTCACTTTGCGCTTCTTCGCGACGTGCGGTACGAGATCGACACCTTCAGTGCCTTCGTCGGGATTGTCGAGATTGAGTGTCGGCGGCACAATCTGGTCACGGATCGCAAGGATGCAGAATATGCTTTCGACCGCGCCTGCGCCGCCGAGCAAATGGCCGATGGCGGATTTGGTCGAGCTCATCGAGACGGTCGAGATTGCGTCGCCGAACAGCCGCTTTACCGCACCCAGTTCGATCGTGTCGGCCATTGTCGAAGTGCCGTGCGCGTTGATATAATCGATGTCGGACGGCGTCATTCCCGCTTTTTTGAGCGC
>JBGSVG010000412.1:0-2034 GCA_041753095.1 Sphingorhabdus sp.
TCGAGATTGAGTGTCGGCGGCACAATCTGGTCACGGATCGCAAGGATGCAGAATATGCTTTCGACCGCGCCTGCGCCGCCGAGCAAATGGCCGATGGCGGATTTTGTAGAGCTCATCGAGACGGTCGAGATTGCGTCGCCAAACAGCCGCTTTACCGCACCCAGTTCGATCGTGTCGGCCATTGTCGAAGTGCCGTGCGCGTTGATATAATCGATGTCGGAGGGCGTCATTCCCGCCTTTTTCAGCGCCATTTGCATGGAACGGAACGCACCATCGCCATCGGGATGCGGTGCGGTCACATGATAGGCGTCGCCCGAGAGGCCATAGCCGACGACCTCGGCATAGATTTTCGCGCCGCGCGCCTTGGCATGTTCATATTCTTCGAGCACCACGATGCCAGCGCCTTCGCCCATGACAAAGCCGTCGCGGTCCTTGTCAAAGGGACGGCTCGCCGCTTCGGGGCGGTCATTATAGGTCATGTTGAGTGCGCGCGCTTGCGCGAATCCAGCGATGCCCAGCGGGTTGATCGTACCTTCAGCGCCGCCCGCCAGCATCACATCGGCATCGTCGTCGCGGATCATGCGTGCTGCATCGCCGATTGAATGAGCCCCGGTTGAGCAGGCGGTGACGACTGCGTGGTTGGGGCCTTTCAAGCCGTACTTAATGCTGACCTGCCCGGAAATCAGGTTGATCAGGCGGCCGTGAACAAAATGCGGCGAAACCCGGCCCGGACCTTTTTCAGCAAGGACCAGCGCTTCGCTCTCGATGCCAGGGAGGCCACCGATGCCCGAGCCAATCGATACGCCGGCGCGCAACTTCTCTTCTTCACTCATCTCGGTGAGGCCGGCGTCTTCCAACGCCTGTCCGGCGGCGTCGATGCCATAGATGATGAAGGGATCGACCTGTCGCTGAACCTTGTGGTCTACCCGCAAATCTGGGTCAAAGCCCCACGGATGATCCTTTGGCTTCACTTCGCAGGCGATATGGCATTTCTGGTCGCTGGTGTCGAAGCGCGTGATCCGTGTGGCCCCGGATTTCGAGGCAAGCAGATTGGCCCAGGTGGTTTCAACGTCTGCCCCCAAAGGCGTAACCAGACCCAATCCGGTGACTACGACACGACGCATAAACCTACCTCCAAATCCTGCATATTTTCCGGTCCATTACCGCGAACATGCGCCAAAAAGCAAACGGCTTTCCGACGGGGTGCAGGTGCACGGGCCGGAAAGCCGTTTGTATTTCTGTGCATCAGCGCAAGTTTGCGCGCGATGATTCAGCTATTGCTGTTGATGAAGTCAATCGCGTCCTTGACGGTAGCGATTTTCTCGGCTGCATCATCGGGGATTTCGACGTTGAATTCTTCTTCGAATGCCATGACGAGTTCGACGATATCAAGGCTGTCTGCGCCAAGATCATCAATGAAGCTGGCTGCTTCGGTCACCTTGTCGGCTTCGACACCCAGATGCTCGACTACAATTTTTTTGACCCGTTCCGCGGTATCGCTCATTTTTTTGCCCCTTAAAGGTTGGGAGGATGAATTTCAGGACTCGCACTAATGTCCAGATGGGCCGCTGGCAAGGGGGGAGTGAATACACCTTTCTGCGCTGGCGGAAACGATGGTGTACCGGAACACCGTGCGGATTGACCATCGTAGCCTGGAAACCTAATTTTTCCGACAAAATATGCAATTGAATGGGAAAATAAGCATGCGGCGACTGGTGATTTGCGCGTTGGGGTTGCTGCTCTTGGCAGGCAATCATGAGGCTATCGCTGCGAACAAACCCGGTGGTAAGCGTGTATGTACGCTCTACTCGACCATCATCTTGGCCCCTGACGAGAAGGCGGAGGTCCACGGCGCCGGCCAAGGCAGCGTTAGCTTGCTGATTAAGGGGCGTTCGGGTGAATGGATCTTCTACGATGGGCTCGGCGATGGCACCAACCCTTTGGCCGATGACACATTGTTTCTGAAAAGCGCGAAAAGCAACGCGTACCGGCGTAGCCACGACAAACGGGTCTATTCCATATTACCCAGCCCGC
>JBGSVG010000413.1:0-1719 GCA_041753095.1 Sphingorhabdus sp.
GGGGAGATTGAAACCGAGTTCCTGTTTTCGAACAATGCACGCATATTGGTCAAGGCGCGGGTTCAGGAAATGGACGGCACTGACCCCGACGAGAAAAAGGCGATTGACGGCTAAACAATGTTCGGGCCGCATCCTTCGGGAAGACCACTAACCGTTCGCGAACGTGCGTTGGCGGAATCCGTGTTCGGCGACGCGCTCGATTATCACAGCATCCGCATCCACAACCGAAAGTTCTGGTGGTTCCAGCCGCGTAAGGTGACGATGGCCCCCGACGGGCACCTATGGTTTCATCCCAAGAACGACCTATTTTGCGATGATTTCTGTGATCGCGGACTGGAATTGCAAGGGCTGTTCATCCACGAATTGGTCCATGTGTGGCAGCACCAGCAGGGGATTTTCCTGCCCTTAAAGCGCCATCCGTTCAGCCGGTATGATTACAGCCTGAAACCCGGGTGGAAGCTCAGCCAATATGGCATCGAGCAGCAAGCCGAAATCGTGAAGCATGTGTTTCTGTTACGGCAAGGCGCAAAAGTGCCGGGCGCGCCCCCGCTGTCGCAATATGACGGCGTGCTACCCTTCTGACGGCAGCAACCCGAGCCGTTCGCGCATCGACCAGCGGATAAGCATGAGCATCGAGACAATGGCAAGGCCCGTCGCAAGACCAGCCCAAACGCCAACGCCATCCCAGCCTGCCCTGAACGCCAGCCACGCACCGACACCGATGCCCACCACCCAGTAACCAAAGGCGGCAAAGAACATCGGAACTTTTGTGTCGTGAAGCCCACGCAACATGCCCGCGCCAACCACCTGCGCACCGTCGACAATCTGAAATATCGCCGCGACCATGAGGAAGCTGACTGCGAGGTTGAACACCTGCGTCGTCGCGGCATCGACTGGTGTCACGAAAATGCCGATCAATGCTTCGGGGAAAAGATAGATTAGCAGCGCCATCACCGCCATGAAGCCGGTTCCCAGCACGAACCCTGTCCATCCGGAGCGGGCGATTGCGGTCGCGTCGCGTCTACCATAAGCCAATCCCACACGGACGGTAGCGGCCTGCCCCAGGCCCATCGGGACCATGAAGGTCAGTGAGGCAATTTGCAGCGCAATCGCGTGCGCCGCAACCGAAGCCTCGTTGATCAGGCCCATTAGCAATATCGCGACCGCAAACACCCCGCCCTCAAAGGCCATGGTGACGCCAATCGGCAAGCCGAGCTTCCAGATCTGGCGGAACCGCGCCCAGTCCGGCCGCCAGAAACGACCGAACAGATGGTAACGGCGGAACTTTGGGTGAAAACTGACAATAGCGGCCATCACGCCGAACTCGAAGCAGTTGGTGATCGTGCTGCCGATGCCCGCCCCCATCAACCCGAGTTGGGGCCAGCCGTAATTGCCGAGGATCAAGCCGTAATTGACTAAGGCATTCAGGGCCACCGCACCCATCGCGACAACCGTCGCCCAGATCGGCTTTTCGAGAGCGGCGACAAAATTGCGCAGTACCAGGAAGCCGATGAATGGCAGGATCGACCACATATAAAATCGCGCAAAGATTGCCGCATCGGCGGAAATACCCGGCTGCTGACCCGAAAGCAGCAAGATGCTTTCGGTGTTCCACAATATGATCCACACCGGAATCATGATCGCGACGCAAGTCCACAGCCCCTGCCGGAAGGTCCGCCTGATATCGCGCACCGAATGCGCCATGCGGCCTTTTTCCGA
>JBGSVG010000414.1:0-3032 GCA_041753095.1 Sphingorhabdus sp.
TCAGCTGCAACCCACGGCGAGGAAACCGCGGCCGGAGAACATAGCACGATCAATGCCTCGGCCCGCGCTATCGCGTCGCGGATTGCATCGCTCAGGCTGGATGCGACAGCGAGGTCTTCGCGATCACGGAAGATTGGACCAAGGGCCTGCGCCGAGTTGGCCCGGACTTGTGCAACTCGTTTGGGCAGACGGTAGCGTTCCAGTCTGCGCTGCAATTTCGACGCTGCATCTGCGTCGGCATGGCTGTAGCTGATAAACGCGGTGAACCCGCGCGTGTCGCCCGGGGCCATATTAGTTGTATTGCTAGCGTCCCCCATCGCACCCTTCCCTTGGCGTGATGCGGCATCTTTTACATCATATCAGATATGGTCAAACCGATTCTTTGACTGCTTTACCGGCAAGATGATTTTCCAGCGTGGTTACTTCTTCGCTAGAAAAGCGCAGACCCAATTTGCTCCGTCGCCACAATATATCTTCGGCCGTCCGGGCCCATTCATGTGCGACAAGATAATCGACTTCGGCTGCAAAAAGGCCGTGACCAAAATCATGTCCCAGTTCAGTAACAGACTTGGCCGATCCCAGAAGAGTTCGTGATCGGGTGCCATAACTCCGTATAAGTCGTTTCACCAAAACTGCCGATAAAAACGGATACTCGGCACCAATCGCCTGTGCGAGTGCAGGAGCGCCATCCATCGCGAAATCACCGCCCGGCAGTGCTTTTTCAAGCGTCCAGCTTTGTCCGGCCAATATCGGCAGAAATGGCGCTAATCTGCCGACAGCACTTTCGGCCAGATGGCGATAAGTGGTGATCTTGCCACCAAAGACAGAAAGGATGGGTGCCTCTCCATTTGGACCGGCATCGACATCGAAATGATAACCGCGCGACGCAGTTTCAGGTTTGCCCGATCCGTCGTCGACGAGCGGCCGGACGCCCGCATAGCTGTAAACCACATCGGCTGGTGTGAGTGTCTGCTTGAAATAGACGCTGGCAGACTCGCAAATATAGGCGATTTCGTCTGCGGTAGCCGTGATGTTGTTGATCGGACCTTGGTGGTCGGCATCGGTGGTACCAATCAGCGTGAAGTCATCTTCATACGGAATTGCAAAGAAGATGCGTCCATCAGAGTTCTGGCAAAAATAGGCTTCCGGAGTGTCGAACATCTTTCGCACAACGATGTGCGATCCGCGAACCAAGCGAATGCGCTCACCCGCATCTCGCTGATGCCCTGTCGTTCGCGCCAGAAGGTCAAGCACCGCAGGGCCTGCTGCATTTGCGACGGCTTTGGCGCGGACGGGGTGATGACCAGCGACTTCGATATGCCAGAGCCCGTCGCGCCTTTCGAGATGCGTGACTTCCGCACGCGTGCGAATAGCGGCCCCATGTTCTGCGGCGTCCAGAGCGTTCAGTACGACCAAGCGCGCATCGTCCACCCAGCAATCGGAATATTCGAAGGCTTTGACGAATTCGGGCCTTAACGGCTCACCCGCTGGTTCATGTCGCAGATTGAGGGTGCGTGTAGCGGGCAGGCGTTTGCGGCCGCCGATATGGTCATAGAGGAAAAGCCCTAGCCGCACCAGCCAGGCCGGACGTATGCCCTTTTGGTGCGGCAGCACGAAACGCAACGGCCAGATGATATGCGGCGCAATCGCCCACAGGCGCTCCCGCTCAATCAGTGACTCGCGGACCAGCGCGAACTCATAATGCTCCAGATAACGCAACCCGCCGTGAATGAGCTTGGTCGATGCCGATGACGTGCCGCGCGCGAGATCGCCACGCTCGAGCAAAATGACCTTGGCCCCGCGCCCGGCGGCATCGCGTGCAATGCCTGCACCATTTACGCCGCCGCCAATGACAGCCAGGTCATAGACCGTCTCGCTCACAGGAAAGTCCACGCAAAAGCTGCAGAAGCTGCAAAGGCGGTCACTGTGGCAAGCACCACCGGCAGCAATGCGCTCCAGCCTTGGCCCAGCAAAAGGTCAAGCCGCGAGCGCATCGCTGTAGCGGTCACCGCAAAAAGCAACATCGCTTTTGAGGCAATCAGACCATATTCTGCGACCCAATCGGGCGCATCGACCAGAGAGTTGAGCGCTACCGCGCCAAAAAAGGCCAGGATGAACCATGGAAGTTTGAGTTTTGCGAGCGGGCTTTTTGGCTGGCTGCCGCTGCTTCCTATCGCAAGACCGATCAGCGCGACGGCGGGGGCGAGCAGGGCAACGCGTGACAGCTTCACTATGGTAGCGGTTTCGCCTGCACTCTGAGAAAAGCTATAGCCGCCGCCAAGCGCTTGCGCGACATCGTGCACGGCCGCGCCCATCAGGAAGCCTGCCTGCTTGTCGGTAAAGTCGAGATAGGCGGCGATCAGCGGGTAAAAGGACATGGCGATTGCGCTGGCAAGCGCGACGCCGACCAAGGTCAGCGTAAATTGCGTCTGGTTCAGCCGCTCGCGTCCGATAACGGCATATATAGCTAGCGCCGCCGAGGCACCGCAAATCGCTGTCGCGCCGCCAGCCAGCCAGCCCGAAAAATTGCTTTGGCCGCCAAGCTTTGCGCCCAATAGACCCGCGCCGATGACAAGTGCCATGATGCCAACAAGGCCGAGAAAGGGCAATGCGCCAAGGCTACCAATTTGCATCGCGGTGACCTGCGTACCGAGCAGCACGATCCCCCAGCGTAGGCAGGATGTGCCGCAAAAATCGAGACCCGGATGGACTTTCTGTTCTGCCGACACGAAGTTAAGTGCAAGGCCAAGCAGCAGCCCTGCGAGAATGACCGGCATTCCATAATGCTCGGAAAACCAGGTTGCGGCTGCCGATGCAATGGCCACGACAATGAAGCCGGGAAACAGCGCGCTGACCGCAAGCCGTCTTCGCGGCGCGGGATCGACCTCGGCAAGATAGGTTTCGCCATAGAGGTCCGCAATGTAATTCGCGTTTATGTCTTGCGGTGTCATATGGCCTTCTATAGGCATCTGTGAGAGGAGTTCCAGCGTAAAGCAAGACGGTCATTAGGCCAAGCGCGGACACCGATGCAG
>JBGSVG010000415.1:0-14010 GCA_041753095.1 Sphingorhabdus sp.
TAAATCAAAATAAGGTCAATCGGCTATTCCGCCGACACGCCTTGTTGGGAGCAGTTTATGAAACGCTTAGCCGTCATCCTTGCATTGACCATTGCCGCCAGCCCCGCATTCGCGGCGCTCAAGCCCGGGGCACGCGCGACCGATTTTACCACGCAGGCGGTGCTCGCAGGCGACGCTTATACTTATAATCTCAACAAGGCGCTGAAACGCGGGCCGGTTGTGCTCTATTTCTATCCCAAGGCCTTCACCTCGGGCTGCACCGTCGAGGCGCATGAATTTTCCGAAGCTGCTGATGATTTCGGGGCGATGGGCGCGTCGATTATCGGAATGTCCGCCGACAATATCGACACGCTGAAGCGTTTCTCGGTCGAAGCCTGCCGCAACAAATTCACCGTCGGCATCGCGTCGAAGGCGGTCATCAAATCCTACAAGGTCAGCCTGCCTGTCATGGGCGGTTCCAACCGCACGACCTATGTCATCGCTCCGGATGGCAAGATCCTGTTCGCTTACTCCGAACTTGGCGTCAAAGGCCATGTTTCGGGTGCGCTGAAAGCGGTAAAAGCGTGGCGCGCGGCCAACCCCAAGGGCAAATGATGCGAAAATTACTTGTTCTGTGTTTAGGGCCTTTAGCGCTTTCCGGCTGCGGCGTGGCGGTCGAATATGGTGCGGTCCCGCATAGCCAGCTTGTTGCTGATCCGCGGTGCAACCCCGCACAGTCTGACACTGCTGCAATCGCGGGCAAGGATTATTTCGCGGTTACAAGCCGGCTGCCCGACTGCTTGGGCGAGAATATCAAGCTGACCAACCAGCGCGGCGACCAGGTGCGTTATGGACGCTTCGCGCCGCCGCAGACGATTAAGCCTGCAAAAGGTGACAAGCAGATTGTCGTACCGCTGGCCTTCCAGCCCGAAACCGAATGGTGGGACGGCCTGCGCGACGCCGCGAATCTCCGCAAGGGCCGCGTGCTTTTGTATGTCCACGGCTATCGTGAAACTTTCCCGTCGACAGCGAAGGACACCGTTCAAATCGCTGCACTGACCCAATTTGATGGCCCGATCATTCAATATAGCTGGCCCTCACAGGGCAATTTATTGAGTTACGCCGTCGATGAAACCAACATGTATTGGGACGAGCGGAACTTCCGCAATTTCCTGACTAAATTGGCTCGCACGGAATGGGTAAAGGAAATCGTGATAGTCTCCCACTCGCTGGGCGCTCGGCTCGTTATTCCCGCAGTCGAATATGTTGATCGGACATCGACTAACGCCGATTCCAGTAATATTTCCAATATCATATTGGCATCACCTGATGTTGACCGTGAAGATTTCGAACGCGACATTGCCGAAGAAGTATTGGCGCTGCGCCGAGTCAACAACGACCGACGGATTACGGTGTACGCGTCACTGAATGACAAGGCATTGGCTGTTTCCCGCGCCGTTCATGGCTATCCGCGCCTTGGCTCGCCTTATTGCTTCAATCCGTTTGAGGCAAAGGAACTGAAAGCCAAAGGCCTGCCCGAGCGCTGCTTCGCGACCAAAACGAAATATGAAACAGAGCCCAGCAAAACCGGCTTTTCTATCGTTGATACCACCGACGTGACCAGCGGCGGCAGTGGTCACAGCGATTATTTGCGTAGTATCGCAGTTTGCAAGGATTTCGCTGCGGTGGTGAACGGCGCGCGGACCAGCGACGGTCGCCTGCCAACGCAAAACGCGCATGTGTTCAAACTGCAACTTCCCGGGAAGCCAACCAAGGAAGCGGTGGCAGCGGCGTGCAAACTGGCGGCTGAATAATGGCGAATGATTCGCCATTGGAACAGTTTAAGCAAGTCCTGACGGGCACCGCTCGTGCGCTTGCGCATGAGCCGGAGGTTGAGCTCGCGTTTACCGCCGACGTGCCAAGCCAGGCGGGGAAGAATTTCAAAGTACCGATGCCGGGGCGGTTATTGCCGCCCGAACAGGTCGCCGAAGCGCGCGGCTTTGCCGATAGCTTCGCGTTGAAATTGAAACATCATAATGTCGCGCGCCACGCTGCGTTGCGTCCTTCCGAAGCGATTGCGGGGGCGGCGTTTGATGCCGTGGAAAATGCCCGCGTTGAAGCGCTCGGCTCGCGCAATATGGCGGGGGTTGCGGCGAATTTGGGCCATGCGCTGGATCTTAAGCTCCGCACCGACCCGATTTCGCGCGCGCAAGCCGCAGATGAAGTGCCGATTTCGACCGCATTGTCGCTTATTGTCCGCGAGCGTTTGACCGGTTTGCCCGTTCCCACCGCGGCCGCAGAGGGCGTTGATATGCTGCGCGGCTGGATCGAGGAAAAAGCCGGCAGTGATCTGGATGCGCTAGGACTCGCGCTCGACGACCAGTCGGCCTTTGCCGCGCTGACCCAATCTATGCTCGAGCATCTCAACCTGACCGAAGGCGAAATCGATCCGTCTGACGCCGACGAGGGCGGCGAGGATGCCGACGACGAACAGGATCAAGACGGCGACAGCGACGATGAGGGCGAAGGCGAAGCGGGCCAGGCCGATGCGCGCGGCGAACCGCAAGATGGCGAAGGCGAGGAAACCGAAGCGGATTACGACCAGCAGGATATGGACGATCAGGACGGTGCCGACGGCGAAATGGGCGATGACGGCATGCAGCCGGTCACGCCGCAGCGCCGCAACTGGGACCATCTGCCGCAGAGCGATTACAAAATCTGGTCGGCCAAATATGACGAGACGATCACCGCGCTGGAGCTGGCTGACGAAGACGAGCTGAACCGCCTTCGCGCCTATCTCGACCAGCAACTGTCGAGCCTGCAATCGGTGGTGACCAAACTCGCCAACCGCCTGCAACGCCGCCTGATGGCGCAGCAGAACCGGAGCTGGGCGTTCGATCAGGAAGAAGGCATGCTCGACGCAGCGCGGCTGGCTCGCGTTGTCGTGTCGCCGGGCAGCTCGCTCTCGTACAAGATCGAACGCGAGACAGATTTCCGCGATACCGTGGTGACCTTGCTCATCGACAATTCGGGGTCGATGCGCGGCCGCCCAATTTCAATTGCGGCGATTAGCGCCGACATCTTGGCACGCACGCTCGAACGCTGCGGCGTGAAGACCGAGATTTTGGGCTTCACCACCCGCGCTTGGAAGGGCGGACAAGCGCGCGAAGATTGGCTCGCCGCCGGTCGTCAACCGATGCCCGGGCGTTTGAACGACCTGCGCCACATCATCTACAAAAAGGCCGACGAGCCGTGGCGCCACGCCAAACGCAACTTGGGTCTGATGATGCGCGAGGGGCTGCTCAAGGAAAATATCGACGGCGAGGCTCTGCTCTGGGCGCACAACCGCCTGATCGCCCGCGCCGAAGACCGCCGCATATTGATGGTCATTTCCGACGGCGCGCCGGTCGATGACAGCACGCTATCGGTCAATCATGGCGGCTATCTCGAACAGCATTTGCGTAAAGTGATCGAGATGATCGAAACACGCAGTCCGGTGCAACTCGTCGCTATTGGTATCGGCCATGATGTAACGCGCTACTACAAACGCGCCGTCACCATCATGGACGCCGAGCAATTGGGCGGGACGATGATCGAGCAACTGGCAGGGTTGTTCGACGAGGAATAGGCTTGCGTTTCGCGCCTCCCATGGCATGAGTTAATCGAACGATTAAATTTGCGGAGAGCCATGTTATGAACGTCACCGAAGCCGTCGCTACGCGCCGCTCTATCCGGCAATTCACCGACAAGCCGGTCGACAAGGCAACCCTCGAACGCGTGCTGGCTAGGGCGCAGCGGTCCCCTTCAGGCGGCAATACGCAGCCGTGGAATGCGGTCATCCTGACAGGCCAGCCGCTCGCCGACCTGACCGCCAAAATCAAGGCGAAGACGGCAACGGCGCCGCTCGGCGAAGCGCCGGAATATGACATCTACCCCAAGGGCCTTGAAGGCCGCTACGAAGAGCAGCGCCGTGGCGTGGGCAAGGCAATGTTCGATGCGCTTGGCCTCGCGCGTGAGGACGGCGCGGGCCGCATCGCGCAGATGATGAAAAACTGGGACAGCTTCGGCGCGCCGGTGCAACTGTTCACCTACACCCGCAAATATATGGGTCCGCCGCAATGGTCCGACATGGGCATGTGGCTGCAAACGGTCATGCTGTTGCTGCGCGAAGAAGGCCTCGACAGCTGCGCGCAGGAAATCTGGGCGATGTACGGCACCTATATGCGCGAGTTGCTCAATATCGACGACGATCATATCTTCTTTTGCGGCATGGCGATTGGCTATCGCGATGAAGAGGCTGCGGTAAACAATTTCACGGTGCCGCGCGTGGATATTGGGCAGGCGATACGGTGGGAAGGTTTCTAACAAAACCGTAGTCCTGGGCAGCAGCCGCAAAGCGGCTGCGTCCGTCGAAGGGCGCCCCTCAGCTGTAGCGCTAGATCTGAGAAGCGCCCTTCGACAGGCTCAGGGCTACGGTGAGAGTTGACGATTCCGGTTTGGCAACGCAAGGAACCACCCATGACCGAATTACGCCTCTTCAACAGCCTGACGCGGCAAATCGAGCCGTTCGTTCCCGTCCATCCCGGCGAAGCGCGCGTCTATACCTGCGGCCCCACGGTCTATAATTACCCGCATATCGGCAACATGCGCGCCTATGTCTTCGCCGACACGCTTGGCCGCGTACTGAGCTACAAGGGCTATAAGCTCACCCATGTCATCAACATCACCGATGTCGGCCACCTGACCGACGATGCCGACGCGGGCGAGGACAAGATGGAGAAGATGGCAGCGGAAAAGGCGCAGTCGATCTGGGACATCGCACGGCATTATACGGACGCTTATTGGGAGGACATCAAGGCGCTCAACATCCGCCAGCCAGCGCATTGGTCGATTGCCACCGACTATGTGCCCGCGATGATCGAGTTCGCCAAAAGCATCGCCGACAAACATTGCTACGAACTCGAAGGCGGCCTGTATTTCGACACCTCGACCGTCGCCAATTACGGCGCGTTGGCGCGCGCGAAGACGGAAGACGGCGAAGGTCGCATCGAGGAGGTCGAAGGCAAACGCCATGCCGCCGACTTCGCGATCTGGCGCAAGACGCCCGAGGGTGAAACGCGGCAGATGGAGTGGGACAGCCCGTGGGGCAAAGGCGCGCCGGGCTGGCATCTGGAATGCTCGGTGATGTCTGAGGCGTTGCTTGGCCTGCCCTTCGATATCCACACCGGCGGCATCGACCACCGCGAAATCCACCACCCCAATGAAATCGCGCAAAACCAGGCGCGGTGTCATTCGGACGCGAGCGGCGCGAATATCTGGATGCACAATAATTTCCTGATCGAACGGTCGGGCAAAATGAGCAAATCGTCGGGCGAGTTCCTGCGTGTGCAGTTGCTCATCGACAAAGGCTTCCACCCCCTCGCCTACCGCCTGATGTGCCTGCAGGCGCATTACCGGAGCGAGTTGGAGTTTTCGTGGGAGGGTTTGCAGGCGACTTTTGTGCGTTTGAAGCGGATGGTGATGGGGGTTGAAAATCTTCGACAGAAGGCATCGTCAGAACCTTCAGGTCAGGCTGACATGAGCATTTATCAAGCAGACGACCGCGTATCGAACGACCTGAACACCGCCGAAGTCATCGTCATCGTTGAGTCAATTGCAGCGATGAAGGGATATGCTCAAGATCGGTTAGAGGCGATTTACAAAATTGACGAATTGCTTGGGTTAAACCTCGCAAGCTTAACCCGCCAAGGCCTTCGCATCCGCCCCAAAGCTGCCGTCATCACCGAAGCCGAAATCGAAACCGCCCTCGCCGCCCGCAAGGAAGCCCGCGCGGCGAAGGACTTCGCCAAGTCCGACGCGATTCGCGACGACCTGATTGCCAAGGGCGTAGAAGTCATGGACGGCGACCCGCTCGGTTGGGATTGGAAGCTGGATATATGACCGATGACCGCAAAGATCATTGGCAAGGCGTATACAGCAGCAAAGAAGTTGACGCCGTCAGTTGGTATCAGCCTGTTCCGGAAGCATCAATCGATGCGGTGGTGAAGTTCGGCGGCACGCCCGGGCATTCGGTCATTGATATCGGTGGCGGGGCATCGACGCTGGCGAATGAGTTGGTGCAACGTGGATGGCAAGATGTCAGTGTGCTCGACATTTCTTCAGAGGCTCTGTCGGTTGCGCGCCAAGCTATGGGCGCTGCGGCGGACCAAGTCGACTGGATCACCTCAGATATCACCAGCTGGTCGCCTCGCCGACAATATGATGTGTGGCATGATCGTGCCGTGTTCCATTTTTTGACCGATATTTCGGATCGGGTGAGTTACGGTGAAGTGCTTTCGAAGGCTCTGCTCCCCGGCGGGCTCTTTATCATTGCGACCTTTGCGCTCGATGGCCCGGAAAAATGCAGTGGCCTGCCCGTGCAGCGCTATGATGCCGCTGATTTAGCTAAAGAATTTGCTGACGTTTTCGATCTTGTCGCGGACTGGAGGGAAACCCACCATACCCCGTTTGCTACGGAGCAGCATTTCACATGGTGCGTGTTTCGGAAACGTGAGTCTCCTAAAATGAGTGAGCTAACATGACAAAGACCATCGCCGTAATGTCGGGCCTGATCCGGCCGTTGCTCGAACCGCAGCTACCGGCAGATCTCGACGTGCGCTGGTTCATGTCGACCGAGCAGGCGCTTGAGTTGGCTCCGCTCGCCGACATTGGCTGGTTCGACCTCAATGACAAGGCGGAGATGTTCAAGATCATTTCCGCTGCGACAAATCTCAAATGGCTCAACAGCATCTACGCCGGTGTCGACGGCATGCCGCTCGCGCAGTTGAAGGCACAGGGCACGGTCGTCACCAATGGCGCTGGCATCAACGCAATCACCATCGCCGAATATGTCGTGATGGGGATGCTCACCATCGCCAAAGGCTACCGCGAAGTGGTCCGCGCGCAGGACAGGCATGATTGGCTGATGGACTCGCCGGGCAAGGTCGAACTGTTCGGCTCAAAAGCGTTGCTCCTCGGTTATGGCGCCATCGGCAAGCTCATCGAAGAGCGGTTCAAACCATTCGGTGTCGATGTCACCGTCGTCCGCCGCACGCCGGGTCCGACGAGCCTGGCCCCCGACGCATGGCGCGCGCGGTTGGGTGAGTTTGACTGGGTCATCCTCGCGGTGCCAGCGACGCCCGAAACCGAAAATATGATCGGTGCGGACGAATTGGCAACGATGAAACAGAGCGCGACACTCATCTACATCGCGCGCGGCTCGGTGGTTGAACAGGATGCACTGGTCAAGGCGCTCACGGACAAGCAAATCGGCGCGGCGTTCCTCGATGTCACAACCCCCGAACCACTGCCCGCCGACCATCCACTTTGGAGCCTCGACAACGCGCATGTCACAATGCACCTGTCGGGCCGCGCGCAGGACAAGATGTTCATTCGCTCGGCAACGCGTTTCCTTGAAAACCTGAGGCGTTACCGAAACGGCGAACCGTTGGAACCACAGGTCAACCTCGAACTGGGATATTGAACATGCCAAACCCCGCAGAAATTTGGCACAAAGTCGCCCTATCACGCGATGTAGATGCAATCTCCGCCATCCTCCACGACGATTGCATCTTCGAGAGCCCTGTCGTCCACTCGCCCCAATTGGGCAAAGCGATCACTGCAAAATATCTCGCCGCCGCTGGCCACACATTAGGCAATGCCGATTTCGAATATGTCGGCGAATGGCATAGTGTTCGGGAGGGCGAAAATTCATCCGTGCTCGAATTCAAAACCGTTATCGACGGCATAGCGATTAATGGCGTCGATATGATTTCGTGCGACGATGATGGTCTCATTACCCATTTCAAGGTCATGGTCCGGCCGTTGAAAGCGGTAAATATGCTCCACCAGAAAATGGGTGAGATGCTCGCGAAGATGAGCGGGTGAAACTCGCCCGTTTCGACATCGAGACATTCCTGCGCGATTATTGGCAGCAAAAGCCGCTGCTTATCCGTAATCCTTGGGCCGAGTGGCAAAACCCGCTCGAACCCGACGAACTGGCTGGCCTCGCCTGCGAACCCGAAGTGGAATCGCGCCTCGTCATTGGCGCGCAAGGTAGCTGGGCTGTGGAGCACGGTCCCTTGGCCGAGGCGCGTTTTGCCGCGCTGGGCCAAGAGCCATCGACATTGCTGGTGCAAGCGGTCGACCATCATGTCCCCGAAGTCGCCGCGCTGATGGCGCCGTTCCGCTTCATCCCCAACTGGCGAATCGACGATGTAATGGTCAGCTATGCCACCGATGGCGGCGGGGTTGGCCCGCATTTTGACCAATATGATGTATTCCTGATTCAGGGCCACGGGCGGCGGCGCTGGCGTGTCGGGCAGCATTGCGATGCCGACAGCCCGCTGTTGCCGCACGAAGACCTGCGCCTGTTGGCCGAGTTCGAGGCGACCGATGAATGGCTGCTCGAACCCGGCGATATTCTCTATGTCCCCCCGGGCATCGCGCATGACGGCGTCGCGGTGGGCGATGATTGCATGACCTATTCGATAGGCTTCCGCGCGCCATCATGGGCCGAGCTGATCACAGAATATAGCGAGTGGTCTGCCTCTGCCATTGGCGACGATCACCGATACACCGACGCGCGACTGGGCCGTCAGGACAATCCCGGCGAGATAACTTCTGAAGCTCTGGACAAATTGCAGGCGATGGTGATTGCCGACCTCTCCAATCCGGAAGCGTTCTCTCGCTGGTTCGGGGGATATAGCACCACGCCCAAATATCCGGAGATCGATTGGTCGCCTGAAGAGCCGGTTACGATCGACCAGCTGCGCAAAGCTTTGGAATCTGGAGCCGTGTTGGTTCGTAATCCGGCAAGTCGATTTGCCTTCATTCGCCAAGACAGCAATTTGGTCTATTTGTTTGTAGACGGCGAATTTTACTGCTGCGAAGGCTCAAAGGCGTCCTTCGCCGAAAACCTTTGCGCCAGTGACAGGATCAAATGGACAACCAACAAGCGTGCTGTCAGCCTTCTTCTCGAACTGATCAACCGAGGCAGCATAGCGTTCGAAGACGGCGAATGACATGCGGACGCGGTTAAGCATCTGCGCCAAAAAAGCGGCTTACGCGACAGAAGACGAAGCATTGGCTGCCATCAGCAGTCGAGATTTCCCTCTCCGTCATTACCGCTGCGACCGATGCCACGCATTCCATCTCACCAGCCGAACGAAGGGCAAACGCATTCGCCGGCCTACACACTAATCTCGCTCCACTGCCCCTGCCCCAAGCCTTCGACCGTCCACTCGCCAACCGACCAGCGCACCAGCCGCAACGTCGGGAAACCAACCGCCGCCGTCATCCGCCGCACTTGCCGGTTACGGCCTTCGCGGATTGTCAGTTTGAGCCAGCTATCGGGCACGCTCAACCGCACGCGGATTGGCGGGTCGCGGGGCCACAGTTCGGGGGCGTCAATGCGCTCGGCTTCGGCGGGCAGGGTCATGCCATCTTTAAGGGGTACGCCGTTGCGCAAATCCTGGAGCGCCTGGTCGGAAACCTCGCCCTCGACCTGCACCAGATAGCTTTTGGGCATCTTGAACTTCGGGTCCGAAATCTGCGCCTGCAACCGGCCATCGTCGGTCAGCAGCATCAAGCCCTCGCTGTCCATATCGAGCCGCCCTGCGGGATACACCCCCGGAACGTCGATAAACTGCGAAAGCGTCGGACGCGGCGAGCCTTCCGTACCCTTGTCGGTAAACTGCGGCAACACGCCGAAGGGTTTGTTGAACAGAATCAGCCGGGACATGAGTTGCGTCTAGCGCACTTTATCCTGTGACCAGAATTTCAGTTCGTTCTGCCGCTCTGGCGCTAGTATCTCGACAGCAGGCTTTTTAGACAAGGTAAACGCCGCAAATATGCCCGCAATCGCGCCAAACAAATGCGACTCAAACGAGATATAACCCTGCGTCGGCAGCACGCCGAACACCATCCCGCCGTAGAAAAACACGACCGCCAAGGCGATGGCGATATTGCGCGGGCTGCGGTCGAACCATGCCAAAGCGATGACCAGGCTCCACAGTCCGAATATCCACCCGCTCGCGCCGATATGATCGCCGGGACGCCCCAACAGCCAAACAAGCGCGCCGCCGAGCAATATGATTACAGCGCTGGCCTTGACAAAATAGCGCAGTCCCTGAAGCAGCACCAGCGAACCAAGCACCACGAACGCCGCCAAATTACTTCCCAGATGCGCCACATCGGAATGGATGAATGGAGCCGTCGCAATCGTGTACGCCCCACCTATTTCTCGGGGTTCAATGCCAAAATTCGACAGGTAACCGCCAGTGAAAATGTTGACGACATGCGCGGCAATCATCGCAGCGCTTAAGCCTGCAATTGCTTTCCAATGCTGGATCATCGTCATCTCCTCTGCCGTAACTGTATTATGTATATAACACAATGAAGCAAAAGAAAAGGCCGGTGAGTTTCCCCACCGGCCTCTTGTTCGTCAAACTACCACTTGCGCGCCGAGTGCGACAATCCGGTTCGATGGAATGTGGAAAAACTCCGCCGGATTATAGGCGTTGCGTTGCAGGAATATCAGGATGATGTCCTGCCAGAAGGGCAGGCCTTCATCTTTCGATGCCGACAACACGTTGCGCCCGACGAAATAGCTGGTCATCATTTCCGTGAGCGGCTTGTCGGCCTTCGGAATTGCCAAGGCTAAAGCCGACGGCACATCGGGCGTGTCCATGAAGCCATAGCGCAAGGTAACGCGGGCAAAATTGGCGTCGACCTGCTCATAAGTCGCGCGTTCCTCCTCCGGCACATGCGGCACGCCCGCCGTCCGCACAGTCAGCACCAGATTGCGTTCGTGAAGCACGCGGTTGTGCTTCAGATTGTGCAATATCGTACCGGGTACGCCTTCTGGATTGGCGGTCAGGTAAACTGCCGTGCCATCAACACGCGCAATCTTGCTTTTCACCAATGACTTGCCCAATTCGGCGAGCGTCATCGCGCCTTCATTTTCCTTGGCGTCAATCACCTGCTTGCCGCGCACCCAAATCCAGATGATAAGGCAAATCAGCACGCCTACTGCTAATGGAACCCAGCCGCCGTCCACCACACGCAAGATATTCGCGCCGAAGAAAATGAGGTCGATGGCGAGGAACGGCACAATCACAAGCAAAGATTTGGCAAGGCTCCATTTCCAAAGCTTATGAACGACTACGAAGGCTAGACAGGTCGTGACAACCATCGTGCCCGTCACCGCGATACCATATGCCGAAGCCATCGCCGACGAGCTCCGGAACTGGACGACGAGCAACCAAACGCCGAACAGCAGCATCCAGTTGATCGCAGGGATATAGATTTGCCCTGCACTGCCAGGCGACGTATGCACAATCTTCATGCGCGGCAACAGGCCGAGCTGGATGGCTTGCTGGGTGAGCGAATAGGCGCCGGTGATGACGGCCTGACTGGCGATTATCGTGGCGAGGCCCGCCAATATGATCATTGGCACGCGCAAGTTTTCGGGCGACATCAGGAAGAACCAGTCCTGCGTTTCGAGTGGAATGCCCGCCGCACGCGCCTGCTCCAGCGCGGCCATGGCGGATGCGCCCTGGCCAAAATAGTTCAGGCTGAGCGCAGGGAAGACGAGGAGAAACCATCCCAGACGAATAGGGAAACGACCGAAATGGCCCATGTCGGCGGTCAGCGCTTCAGCGCCGGTGACGGTCAGGAAGACTGAGCCAAGAACGATCAGGCCAATCATCCCGTTGCTGGCGAGGAAGCTGACCGCATGATGCGGCGACAGCGCGCCCAATATGCCGGGATAATCCGATATGTGCATCAGGCCAAGGCCACCGATGGCGACGAACCAGACGACGCATATCGGGCCGAACAGTTTGGAAACAAGCGCGGTCCCGCGAAACTGGATGGCAAACAATGCAATCAAAATGACCAATGTGATGTTGATGATCGTTTGTTGAGAGATTGTGTCGCCAATGCCGGGAATGGTCTTTGTCCCTTCGACCGCTGACAAGACTGACAAAGCAGGCGTAATAATCGCATCCCCGTAAAACAGCGCCGCGCCAACCGCGCCAAGTGCAAGCACCGCTCCTTTGCGACCGCCAATGCCGCGGCCGGCAAGCGCGAGCAGCGCCAACACCCCGCCCTCGCCGTCATTGTCGGCGCGCATCAGGAAGATGATATATTTGACGGTAACGACCAGTATCAGCGACCACAGCGCCAGACTGAGCACGCCGAAAATCGCCGCCTCCTGAATGCCGCCCGATGGTGCGCTGTGGTGCAGCGCCTCGCGGAATGCATAAAGCGGGCTGGTACCGATATCGCCGAAGACGACACCGATCGCGCCAACCGTCAGCGCCGCGAGTGAATGTTTGTGGATGGAGTGTGAATCAACTGAACCCGAATGCGTATCTTGCATGACCGGAAACCTCTGTTGTGGGGCGGCGGCAAATACGCTTCTTATTTTGCGGTGCAATAGAAATCGTATATCGACTTTTTACCGATTTATTTCAGATATTTAGACTTTATTTTAAGTCAATTTAGGAAGTTGAGAATAGAAACTTTGTGCGCCGCACCAAAACGACTCGCACAAAAAAGGCCGGTGAGTTTCCCCACCGGCCCTTCGTGTTTCAGCCTGGACTGAACAGCGTGGATTTAGAAATCCATACCGCCCATGCCGCCCATTCCGCCCATGCCGCCGCCTGGCATACCGCCGCCAGCAGCCTTGTCTTCCGGAGCATCCGAAATCGCGGCTTCGGTGGTGATCAGGAGACCAGCAACCGATGCAGCATCCTGCAACGCGGTACGCACAACCTTGGTCGGGTCGATAACGCCCGAGGTCACCAGATTTTCATACACATCGGTCGATGCGTTGAAGCCCATGGTTTCGTCGTTTTCGCGAAGCAGATTGCCCGAGACAACCGCGCCGTCGAAACCGGCGTTCGCCGCGATCTGACGCAATGGTGTGACGATTGCACGACGGATGATGTCGATACCGCGGGTCTGGTCGTCGTTGACGCCCTTCATGCCTTCCAAAGCCTTGGTTGCATAAAGAAGCGCGGTACCGCCGCCGGGAACGATGCCTTCTTCAACGGCTGCGCGGGTTGCGTGCAGCGCATCGTCGACGCGGTCCTTGCGTTCTTTCACTTCGACTTCGGTCGAACCACCGACCTTGATAACGGCAACACCGCCAGCGAGCTTCGCCAAACGTTCTTGCAGCTTTTCCTTGTCGTAATCGCTGGTCGTGTTTTCGATCTGCGAACGGATCGCTTCGACGCGGCCCTTGATCGCATCGGTTTCACCGGCACCGTCGACGATGATGGTGTTGTCCTTGTCGATGGTGACGCGCTTGGCCTGGCCGAGCATTCCCAAAGTAACGGTTTCAAGCTTGATGCCAAGGTCTTCCGAGATCATTTCACCCTTGGTGAGGATCGCGATATCTTCGAGCATCGCCTTGCGACGATCGCCAAAGCCAGGCGCCTTGACCGCAGCAATCTTCAGGCCGCCACGCAGCTTGTTGACTACGAGAGTTGCAAGCGCTTCGCCTTCGACGTCTTCGGCGATGATGAGCAAAGGACGACCCGACTGCACCACGGCTTCGAGGATTGGCAACATGGCTTGCAGGTTACCGAGCTTCTTTTCGTGGATGAGGATATACGGGTTTTCCAACTCGACCGACATCTTCTCGGTGTTGGTGATGAAGTAAGGCGACAGATAGCCACGGTCGAACTGCATACCTTCGACGACTTCAAGCTCGCTTTCGCGGCCCTTGGCTTCTTCGACGGTAATCACGCCTTCCTTGCCGACCTTTTCCATCGCGTCAGCAATCATCTTGCCGATTTCGGCTTCGCCATTGGCAGAAATTGTGCCGACCTGAGCGATTTCCGAAGAACCAGCAACTGGCTTCGAACGCTTGACGAGGTCGTCGACAACAGCAGTTACAGCCAGGTCGATACCGCGCTTCAGGTCCATCGGGTTCATGCCAGCGGCAACCGACTTCATGCCTTCGCGAACGATGGCTTGAGC
>JBGSVG010000416.1:0-1995 GCA_041753095.1 Sphingorhabdus sp.
GGCTGGGCTGTGCAGCAGGCATTGGAGGCAGCGGCTCGCGCTAATCCAAACATCACGCTGGTGCCGGAGATGGTTGCGATCGACCTGATAACGGGGCGCCACCAGGAACGCTTTTCAACTTCCGGCCGAATTCACGGCGTATATGCGCTCGACCGTACAACCGGGAAGGTAGAAACTTTCTGCGCGCGGGCCACCATTCTTGCCAGCGGCGGCGCGGGGCGAACCTATCTTTACTCAACCGCGCCACGCGGCGCGACCGGCGATGGAATCGCAATGGCCTGGCGCGCGGGTTGCCGCATTTCCAATATGGAATTCATGCAGTTTCACCCAACCTGCCTTTACAATCTCGAGGTCAAAAATTTCCTGATTACCGAAGCGGTGCGGGGCGAGGGCGGCATCCTCAAAAACCCGAAGACCGGGCATCGGTACATGCCCGATTATGACGAACGCGCAGAGCTGGCCCCGCGCGATATTGTGGCGCGCGCGAATGACGCCGAAATCAAGCGCGATGGGCTTGATTATGTGCATCTGGATATCAGCCATAAACCGGCTGAGTTCGTCAAAGAGCATTTTCCCAATATCTATGAAAAGCTCATCGGTTTGGGCATTGATATCACCAAAGAGCCGATCCCCGTGGTGCCCGCACAGCATTATACCTGCGGTGGAGTGCTGGTGGACCTCGACGGCCGCACTGATGCGCCGGGACTATATGCGGCTGGAGAGGTGACGCAAAGCGGATTGCATGGCGCCAACCGTCTCGCATCCAACTCGTTGCTCGAATGTTTTGTTTTTGGCGATGCCTGCGCGCGGCATATCGACGCCAGTTGGGACAGCCTGCCACCGCCACCCGCCATCCGGGCATGGGACGAAAGCCGCGTTACCGACAGCGATGAAGAGGTCGTGATCGCCCAATGCTGGCGCGAAATTCGGCAATTCATGTGGAATTTCGTCGGTATCGTCCGAACAACCAAACGCCTAGAACGCGCCAAGCACCGGATCGACTTGTTACGCCGCGAAGTTGAAGATGATTACAGCCACTTCCGTGTGACACCTGACCTCATCGAACTTCGCAATCTGGTTGAGGTCGCCGACCTCATAATCCAGTCCGCATTGTCTCGCCATGAAAGTCGCGGGCTACATTACACGCTGGATTATCCGGCATTGGCGGCAGAGGCAGTTGATACAATATTGCTGCCCTGACGTTTGGCGTAAATTTTTGCGGCTAGTGCAACAAACAGAATGGCAACGGGCAGGGCATACCAAAGGCTGACGGGAATTCGCTTGCCATTCGTGAACACGAAGCTGACCCATATAAACCAGCTGCCAGCGGTGTGTATTTTTTGCCATAGACCCACACCAAGCCAGCTTACCATGCGGTCGAACGATGTGGCCGTCAAAAGTGCAATTGCGATGTAACCGGTGCTGCCCGCGATAATCGAAGCTTTGGTAGACAATGTCGCGAAAGTCGCAGGGTCGAACGTCGCCAACGCCAGAATCGCACACAGGTGTATAAAATGCGACATGGCAAATGATAGGCCGAGATATCGACGGTTTCTTTTAAGCCAGCTCGAAAACGGACTAGGTGCCAACCGCACCATCGTTGATGCGATAAAGGCGGCAAGAAAGAAGATTAGCGATGTTCTTGCCGTTGCCCGGATAACAAGCCGGTAGCCGTCTGTGTCCACGCCTTCTGTTGCCAAGAACATTCCTGTCATTGCGCACAATAAAATGGTGGCAACCCAAAACACTCTCCAGCCGTCCAATATCCTCATACTTATTCTCCTATACCTTGTATAACTAAGCATAGAAATACGAGGTGTCAATCATTGACGCATAGAAAGGCTAGGTGTATGGATTTGCGATGAATGCGGAAATGCTGAAAGGCCATCTGGACAATATCCTGCTGTCGGTCGTCGAATCAGGGCCGCTGCACGGTTACGCTATAATCGAAGCGATAAAGCAGCGCAGTGACGGAAGTCTGGACCTTCCTGAAGG
>JBGSVG010000417.1:0-6192 GCA_041753095.1 Sphingorhabdus sp.
ATGGCGCTTGAGGTCGAATCGATCAAGGACCTCGACCTTATTGTTCGCGCGGCGACCAAAGCGGCGAATAACATCCCGAGCTATATGGGCGCACGGTTGCCGCTGACCACGCATCTTGCCGGCCGCGTGCGCGAAATGCTGGTTGACCGCGCAGGCTGGTCGCGCTTTCCCGACGAGGTCCGCGAATGGCTGGAGATGCAGGATTATCGAAGCCAGATGCCAGCGCCGGGGCAATTGCTCGTCGAGACCTTCCCGCATGATAAACGCCACTATATGGTGACTTATCCGTTCGAGGGGTGGAACGCACACCAGTCGCTGGGGATGCTGGTCACGCGGCGGATGGAGAGCCGGGGGCTGATGCCGATGGGTTTCGTCGCCAGCGATTATGCGCTTGGTGTGTGGAGTCTGAAGCCGATTACCGACCCCGCGCCTTTGTTTTCCCCCGACATTTTAGCCGATGAATTTGTCGACTGGGTCGAGGGTAGTTATTTGCTGAAACGCGCCTTCCGCGAGGTCGCGGTGATTAGCGGCCTCGTCGAACGCCAGCATCCGGGCAAACGCAAGACCGGCAAACAAGTGACCTTCTCGACCGACCTCATCTACGACGTGCTACGCAAATATGAGCCCGACCATTTGCTGCTTGAGGCCGCATGGGCCGACGCCCGCGCGCGGTTGACCGATGTCGGGCGGCTGGGCGATTTGCTTGACCGGGCCGCGGACACGATGCTGCATGTCGATCTTGAACGGGTCAGTCCATTAGCGGTGCCGCTGCTGGTGATGATCGGGCGTGAGAGCGTAGCGCAGGGATCGGTGGATGACGAGCTGCTGCTCGAGGCCGAGAGCCTAGCCGGGGTGGCGATGACGCCTTGAACTTGTCCTCCCCACCGACTTGCGATGGGGAGAACAAACAGATTAATTCAACAATGTTTGTTTCCAGAACATCAGTGTCGCCCAGAAATTATAGTCGATATTTTCTTTCTTGGCGAAACCATGCCCTTCATTCTTGCCAAGCAGATGCCACGCCGTACCACCCTTTTCGCGGATGGCTTTCACGATCTGGTCTGCTTCTGATGATGGCACGCGCGGATCGTTGCCGCCGGTGACGACGAACATCGGCTTCGTGATTTCGGCCACGCGAGTCAGCGGCGAGATTTCGAGCAGCTTGGCCCGCTGCACCGGATCGCGCTCGTCGCCATATTCGACTCGGCGTAGGTCCCGACGGTAGCTTTGGGTGTTTTCAAGGAAGGTCACGAAGTTCGAAATCGCAACGATACAGTTGGTCGAGCGGAGCTTGTCCTTATACTGCACCGCAGCCGCATAGCACATATAGCCGCCATAGGATCCGCCCGCGAGACCAAAGCGGGTGGCATCCAGCCCCCGGTCCTTTTCAAGCGCGCCCAAAAACGCGCCCATGTCTTTCACCGAATCCTCTCGCTTGAACGGTCCGTTGTCGAGGCTGACGAAATTCTTGCCGTAACCCGTCGAACCGCGAACATTGGGGTAGAAGATCGCCACGCCCATCTCGTTGAGCAGGTAATTGCTACGTCCCTGAAAGCCCGGACGTGACTGGCCTTCGGGGCCGCCGTGGACGTTCATGATCATCGGCCGCTTGCCGGGAAATTTGGTCGCGTCGGGGCGGTAGAGAAAGCCGGAGACTTCAAGTCCGTCGAAGCTTTTGACCTTGACCAGTTCTGGCTCGACATTTTTCGAAACGTCAAGGCCACCGGTTTCGCTTTCGGTCCAGCGCGTGACTTTCAGCGTTTTGGGATCGACGCTGTAGGCGTCCGCCGCGCTCCGTGCCGAAGTAAATGTGACTCCGATCTCACCCCATTCCGACACTTCGAAGCCGCCGATAATACCGGCAGGCAAACCATCGACAACGCGGACTGTGTTTGTTTTGGGGTCGAGCAGTTTCAGCTTGCTGATCCCGGCCTCGTTGGTTTCGTAAACGATGAAGCTGCCGTCGGGCGAAATGTCGAAGCTGTCGACATCCCATTTTTCGGCTGGACCGCGAGCTGTGAATTTACCGGTCGCAATGTCGATAGTACCCAGCCGCTGAAAGTCCGAACCCTCGTCCGACGTGACCCACAGGCTGCCATCGCGCGCGAAAGAGGCGCCGCCAATCGCGATATCCTTGGCATGATCACCAATCGGGGTCATTTTACCGGTGTTGAGGTCGAGCAACGACATGTCTACGTTGGTGACCGACATATATTGCGCGACCACCGCGCTTTTCTTGTCGGGCGAGAATGCCCCAACATTCCAGCCACCGCCTTTGACTTCAGCGACCATTCGGCTGGTCGAAGGATCGCGCGGGTTCATGACATAAATGTCATTGTCGGTGCCGTTGCGCCGCGTCGATGTATAGGCAACGAGCTCGCCATCGTCGCTCCACGTATTCAAGCTGTTGCGACTTTTGCCGTCGGTCAGCAAGTTGAGCTTGCCGTCCTTCAGCGAATAGATCTGATAAAATTCATTCCCGCCGACATCCTTTTGCGTCAGCAATATATCACCAGTCTTCGGCGCCCAGCTCCCGCCGCCAACGGGTTCAGCTTCAAAGCTGATCTGCTTGCGATCCATCATCGGTCCAGCAACACGGTGGAGCTGCGCAGTATTGCCGAAACGCGTCGCGATTAGCATCGACTTGTCGGTCGGATGCCAGCCGGAGAAGCTTGCGGTCCGAAATTCCATATAAGGCCGCGTTTGAACCGGAAGTTCGTCGGGCACGGGCGGAATGCCATCTGCGACCAACGCATCAGGCTTTGGCGCATCGGCAAAGGTGGGCGTCATCGGCAATGCCAATGCGGCAATCAAAAGCAGTTTCTTCACGGATATTCCCCTATCTCTCGTCTTAACGACCAAAGGCTAACCGAGCGCCTGTCGGCCAGCAATCGAAATGATGGCCGCGCTTCGACAAAGGCCACACCGCCTTCGACCGGCGGCGACTTGTGGACCCCTGAGAACAGGCGTATGATTTTTACGGGAGATGATGAAATGAAGAATTTCATATTGGCATTAATCGCGGCCGGGCTGACAAGTATCAGCGTGACAGCGCAGGAGCCGGCTGACTCGTTGACCGCCACCCCTATCATCGAAAATTTCGTTATTGATCGAAGCGACCGGATGACCGTGCAAGTGCAAGTCAATGGCAGCGAAGCCGTACCTTTTATTGTCGATACGGGGGCTGAGCGCACCGTCATCGCCAATGATCTTGCGCGTAGGCTTTCGCTTGAATCGGGCCCAACGCTGACGCTTGCGACGATTTCGGGCAAGGCGCAGGTCAATTCGTTTTTCATCGACAAGTTGACCACAGCGGCAGTCAATCTTGAAGGACTGGAGGCACCCGGGCTCGAACGATCCAATCTCGGCGCTTACGGTCTGCTTGGCATCGACAGTCTTGAAGATACCCGCGTCCTGCTCGATTTCGCAAACCAGAAAATGGATGTGCTGCCATCACGCAAAACGCGCGGCAAAACCAAGCTCGAAAATGGCATGATCGTCGTCAGCGCAAAGAAAAAAGCGGGCCGGATGATCATATCCAGCGCCAAGATTGACGGTATAAGCGTCGATATCATCCTCGACACAGGCGCGCAAAGCAGCATGGCCAATTTGGCATTGCGCGACAAACTCCGTCGTCGTCACCGCACTGGCGAATTTGTACCGGTGACGATGCGCAGCGTGACAGGTTCGATCCTCAATGGCGAATTTACGCAGCTCAAGGAGATTGAAGTCGGCGGGCTGACGATCAATGACTTGCCGATCACCTTCGCCGAAAATTACGCGTTCACCGCACTAAAACTGCAAGAACGCCCAGCAATCTTACTCGGCATGGACGCACTCAAACTCTTTGACCGGGTGCTTATAGATTTCGGCAACCGCCGTGTCGGTTTCGATTTGCCAAAAGGCGTCGAGCGCAAGTCGCCGGCGCGCATGGCAGCCGCTTACTAAGCCTTGCGCGAAAGCATGCCGCCAAGCATAGGCGGGCGATGACGCGCACATTCGAATTTGGCGAGCAATTGTTCGAGCTTGCAGGCGAAGCCGCTTTATATTGGCCTGCCGAGCGCACATTGCTCGTGTCTGACCTACACCTTGAAAAGGCCAGCGCCTTTGCGTTGGGCGGGCAGATGTTGCCGCCTTATGATAGCCTTTCAACATTGCACGATGTGGCGGAACTGGTGGCGCAATATCGGCCCGAGCGGCTTATCTCGCTTGGTGACAATTTCCATGATGATGCTGGTGAGGTCCGGCTACCCCCCAATGCTTCTGCCGTTCTGCAGCAGCTTGTCGGGCAAGCGGACTGGATTTGGATCACCGGCAATCATGATCGCAATCTCGAAGCGCGCTGGGGCGGCCGGTCGGTCGAAGAGCTGGTCCTTTCAGGCATCCTATTGCGCCATGAAGCATTGCGCGGCGAAACTGCGCCAGAAATTTCTGGCCACTTTCATCCAAAATATCGACAGTTTTTGCGCGGACGGATGGTATCGCGTCGCTGCTTTGTAAAAGGCCCGCGCAAATTGATCATGCCAGCCTTCGGAGCTTTTACCGGTGGCCTCGATGCGCAGGACGTCGCAATTTACAATGCATGCGACCTGGCTGAATCCGAACATGCCGAAGCACTGGTGCCAACGCGATCCGGCTTCGTGCGCTTTCGCCTAAGCTGCGCTGGTGCGTTCGCCAAATAAGGCAGTGCCGATGCGGACTTGCGTTGCGCCAAGCATGATCGCGGTCGCAAAATCATCCGACATTCCCATGCTGAGTCCCGGCAAACCGTGACGTGCCGCCAGTTCGGCGAGTAACGCGAAGAATGGCGCAGGCTCGATATCGGCGGGCGGCAGGCACATCAGGCCCGCTACATCTATTCCCTGTTCGCGCGCGATGGCCAAAAGTTCGGGCAAAGCATCCACAGCGCAGCCACCCTTTTGCTCTTCCGCGCCGATGTTGACCTGAATGAAGCAAGGGATATGACGCCCTTGCGCGCGCATGGCCTTGCCGAGCGCCATCGCGAGAGAAATCCGATCAAGCGAGTGAATGACGTCGAACAATGCAACGGCCTCGTCTGCCTTGTTGGACTGAAGCTGGCCAATCAGGTGCAGTTCGATGCCGGGATGCTGTGATTTCAATTGGGGCCATTTGGCAGCCGCTTCCTGCACGCGGTTCTCGCCAAATGACCGCTGCCCTGCAAGAATCACCGGCTCGATTTCTTCCGCGCTGCGCGTTTTTGAAACCGCAACCAGATTGATGGCATCAGCGGAACGACCTGCAACCTTGGCGGCGGCGGCCATCTGCGCTTTGATATCAGCCAAACGGAGGGTGGGTGTTTCAGTTGTCGCTTGCATGATGCGCGCTATAGGCAAGTGTATGCGCCGCCGCCACCCCTTGCCCAAAATCTGGCTGATGACCGACCCGCGCTTTGGCGATGAACTGCTCGATGCCATTCGTCGGCTGCCTTTTGGTTCCGGCGTCATTTTCCGTCATTATGCGCTGGACGAAGAACAGCGTTACAAACTGTACCGAATGGTAAAACGGGTTTGCCGACGACGCGGGCATGTTCTTTTACTCGCTGGGGATGAGCGCCACGCCATATATTGGCGCGCGGATGGCTTCCATCAGCGCTCCGCCCGCTGCTCTAAATTGATCCACAGTGTCCCCGTTCATAACGCGCAAGAACTAAAACAAGCCAAGCGGCTCAACGCCGATATGGTCCTTGTCTCGCCCTTATTTGCGACCAACAGCCATCACGGGCAGCGTCCATTGGGCAGGCTGGCGTTCAACCGGTTGGCTGCTCAGGCTCATAACGTAAAAGTTATCGCTCTCGGCGGAGTCACCCGTCAGAAAGCAGGCAGTTTGAACCCGCGGCTTATCCACGGCTGGGCAGCTATAGATACGTTCAGGAAAAACCCGGATTAGAAGCGGATTTTGGTACCGACATAAACCGCTTCACTGTCCTTACGGTTATCAGCAGTCGGCAATACGCGGTCATTTTCGCTGCCATAACGGACGCCAGCGGTCACGTCGATCTTGCGGCTGATTGAGAAGCTGCCGCCCACGTCGAGTTTATAGTCGCCAGCCGCAGCACTGCCACGGGCAGGAGGAGCAACTTCACGATTCTGATCAAGCTTGATGCTGGTGCTAAACTTGCTTGGCTTCTTCGCAGCGTCGTCGAGGCGGAAACTGCCCTTGCCCAGTTCGCTC
>JBGSVG010000418.1:0-9234 GCA_041753095.1 Sphingorhabdus sp.
CGCGGGCTGGATTGCGCAGAAGCAGGCTGATTGGCTTAATAACTTCACCAATGGTCCGTTCAATTATGGCGGCCTTGCTCCGGTGGCTGCATCCGCGCTTGATGTGTTCGCCCATTCGGTTCTGCCGCGCGGCAAACCTGCCTTTGGCCTCGATTTCGTCGACATCGACGGCAAGCACTTGCCCGTTACGGAAATCAATGAAGCACGTAAGCCTTTTGGCCAGCTTAAACATTTTACCTATGAAGGCAGCACCGACAAGCCAAAGCTGCTGATCTGTGCGCCAATGTCAGGCCATTTCGCGACGCTGCTGCGCGGTACAGTCGAGCGCATGTTGCCGACGCATGATGTATATATCACCGACTGGAAGGACGCACGTGACGTGCCGCTGACCGGCGGTGGTTTCGATCTGGAAAGCTATATCGATTATCTTATCGAATGGTTGGAATTCATCGGTCCGGACGCAGGCGGTCGCGGCGCGCATATGCTCGCCGTGTGCCAACCATCGGTTCCGGCTTATGCTGCTGCGGCGATTATGAGCGCAAATGATCATCCTTTGCGCCCGCGCACGCTTACCATGATGGGCGGCCCAATCGATACGCGCGAAGCGCCGACAGCGGTAAACAACCACGCCACAAAGCGTCCGCATGACTGGTTTGTCCAGAATGTGATCGCGACAGTACCACCCTACTATAAGGGTTCAGGCCGCCGCGTATATCCGGGCTTCCTTCAGCTTTCGGGTTTCATGTCGATGAATCTTGGCAATCACATGATCAGCCACTGGTCGATGTTCTCCGATCTGGTCGAGGGTGACGGCGAAGGCGCGGATCGTCACAAGGAATTTTACGACGAGTACCGCGCTGTATGCGACATGACTGCCGAATTTTATCTGCAGACCGTAGACACTGTTTTCCAGCGTCACCTGCTGCCAAAAGGCGAGTTCAATTATCGCGGTAAATTGGTTGACCCCGGCGCGATCAAGGACATCGCGATCCTCGCAATCGAAGGCGAGCGCGACGATATCAGCGGTCTGGGCCAGACCAAGGCCGCGCTGACAGTCGCAACCGGTCTGCCAGACAAGATGAAGAAATATCACATGGCGCCCGAAGTCGGCCATTATGGTATTTTCAACGGCAGCAAATGGCGCGAGAAGATTGCACCCGTGGTTGAGAACTGGATTGTTACGCACAACGGATAAGCTGGAATCGGCCTAGTCCTTGTAATAGCATCGATAGTTGGCCACACTGCCCGCCAAGCAATTGGTAGGGGGCCATGGCGTTACGCATTACCGCAACAGTCGAACGCTGGCCGGTGGCCGGGCAGTTCATCATCGCGCGCGGCGCAAAGACCTTCGTCGATGTTCTGGTGGTCGCCACCAGCGACGGTGCGCATATCGGCTATGGCGAAGGCACCGCGATCTATTATCAAGGCGAAACTGCTGAAAGCTGTCTTGGGCAGGTGGAGCGGATCATCGGTCAATTGGAGCTACTGTCCGTTGTCGATGCGCGCGCGTTCGCGCAAACGCTCATGCAACCGGGCGCGGCGCGGAACGCTGTTGATTGTGCGCTTTGGGACCTGGAAGCCAAGGCATCCGGAAAGCCACTCTGGAAACTGATCGGATTAAAGTCGGCTCCCAAACCGTTGCAGACTGCGTTCACCATCTCACTCGGTAACGCATCCTCAATGGAGGCTGATGCTGCAAAAGCCGCAGCGAGGGGATTTCAACTGCTTAAGCTCAAACTGACCGGCGACGGCGACAGAAAGAGGGTAGCTGCAGTACGAGCAGGTGCCCCCGATGCGCGCCTGATTGTCGATGCCAATGAAAGCTGGGGCAATTTGGATATTGCCGCCGAAGCCAGCGCGCTAGCCGAGCTTGGCGTGGAAATGATCGAGCAACCGGTTGCGGCAGGGCAGGACGCGATGCTTGCCGGACTGAAGTCAAAATTGCCCATTCTGGCCGATGAAAGCTGCCATGAAGCCGCCGATGTTGCGCGCCTCGCGCCATATTATGATGGCGTCAATATCAAGTTGGACAAGGCGGGTGGCCTGACCGAGGCGTTGAAAATCGCCGACGCGGCAAAGGACGCTGGCATGAAGATCATGGTCGGCTGCATGTTATCCACCAGCCTCGGCATCGCACCGGCGTTTCTGGTCGCGCAAAGCGCCGATTGGGTGGATCTCGACGGCCCGGCCCTGCTCGCCGAGGATCGCGACGAAGGGTTTAGTTTTGCGGACGGGACAATCATCCCGCCCGCAAATATCTTATAGCGTCACTTCGGCGACCTTATCCTTATAATCCTCTTTCGGATCGATCCCGAGAAGCATCTTGATACCAGCGACCATGCTGGACGCG
Organism: Sphingorhabdus sp.; assembly: GCA_041753095.1. Classification (GTDB taxonomy): domain Bacteria; phylum Pseudomonadota; class Alphaproteobacteria; order Sphingomonadales; family Sphingomonadaceae; genus Sphingorhabdus_B. The sequence continues at coordinate 2,351 of JBGSVG010000418.1, forward strand.
TCGATCCAGATTTCGGCGCTTTCCGGATCCAGCCGGATCAGCGCCAGTTTCGGGTCGTCTTTGCCGCCCTCATACCAGGCAGCGACAAAGCGGTTCCATAAACGCTCAACCACCGCACGGTCGTGCGACTGTGACAGATTGCCGTGGACCGTCGCCCACACATCATGTCCTTTTGACGTAAAATGCGCCATTGCCCGAGCGCCAGTACCGATATCCTGATATAGCTGGCTGTCGGTCGAAGTGAAAAACCAGATCGGGCCACTATACAGGTTGCCGTGCAGACCTTCATCGTCAAGCTGCGCCGTCATAGGACGCGCATGGCCATCTTCGCCATCGGCCAGCCCCAAGAACATCGTCCTGTCGGACTTCAGGGCCTTCCAGAATTTTTCCTTGATTTCGGTGTCGTTCGTCATTTTCATCTCCTTTGGGATGCAAAGGAAACGAGTTAGACGCGATGGTGTTCCGAATTATCTGGGCTCAAAGCAAACCCGAAACCTTAGAATGCATCCAGAACTTCGATTTCCGGCGCAGCCGCGAGACAGGGTGCCAGTTTCGGTCCAGCCGCAACAAAATAATCCGTTTTGCCATGCGCATCCAAGGCTGCTTGATCGACATAGCGTTCAAGCACTTTGTACACCTGCGGGTTGGCTTTCGACCGGGTCAGCGAATAAAATTCATTGCCCGGCTCGTTAGCGTTTACCGCCGCCGACAACTCGGCAAACACGGCTTCAAATTCGGCTTTCTTGCCTTCAGCAACAGTCAATGTCGCGATTACGCCAATAGCAGCCATGATTTTTTTCCTCTTGGGACGATTAGAAAATCTCGAACAATCCAGCCGCACCCATGCCGCCGCCGACGCACATCGTGACGACGCCATATTTGGCACCGCGGCGCTTGCCTTCGATTAGCGCATGGCCGGTGCAGCGCGCGCCGGTCATGCCATAAGGGTGACCAATTGAAATCGAGCCGCCATTAACGTTGAGCAGTTCGTTCGGAATGCCCAATTTGTCACGGCAATATAGGACCTGCACGGCGAACGCTTCGTTCAGTTCCCAGATGCCGATATCGTCCATCTTAAGGCCAAAGCGCTGAAGCAATTTCGGGATAGCAAAGACAGGACCGATACCCATTTCATCGGGCTCAGTGCCCGCAACCGCCATACCGACATAGCGGCCCAGCGGGTTCAGGCCCTTTTTCTCGGCAATTTTCGCTTCCATCAGGACGCTCGCCGAAGAACCGTCGGACAACTGGCTGGCATTGCCTGCAGTGATTGTCATGTCTGGGCCGAGCACTGGTTGGAGCGCCTGTAGGCCAGCAAGCTGCGTATCGGCGCGGTTGCCTTCATCCTTGGCAATCGTCACATCTTTCTGCGTGACTTCGCCGGTTTCCTTATTGGTCACGTTCATCGTCGTCGTCACGGGAACAATCTCGGCATCGAAATAGCCAGCGGCTTGCGCGGCGGCGGTGCGTTGTTGCGATTGCAGCGCATATTCGTCCATCGCATCGCGGCCGATACCATAACGCTTCGCCACGACTTCTGCGGTTTGCAGCATCGGCATATACACGTTCTGGTGCATCGCAATCAGGTCGCGGTCAGGCGCAACACGCATTTCTTTGGTTTGGACGAGGCTGATCGATTCTTGGCCACCCGCCGCCATGATATCGACATTATCGACGATGATTTGCTTGGCCGCAGTAGCAATTGACATCAGGCCCGACGAGCATTGGCGATCCATCGTCATGCCCGAGGTGGTGATAGGCAAGCCTGCGCGCAGAACAACCTGACGTGCCAGATTACCAGCCTGTGTGCCCTGCTGGAGAGCAGAGCCCCAGAGGACGTCATCGACTTCTCCGCCTTCAATACCGGCGCGTTCCACGGCCGCTGCAAGTGAATAGCTGCCCAAGGTCGGGCCGGAGGTTGCATTGAACCCGCCACGATAGGCTTTGCCGATGGCGGTACGGGCGGTGGAAACGATGACTGCGTCACGCATGGGAGAATTCCTTAAATTGAAAAGTTATACGAAAAACTGACTGATCCACTCGGCCTGAAGCGCGGGCTTTTCCTCGCCTTCAATCTCGACGGTAAATTCAAGCGTTTGCTGCCATTGGCCGGGGCGCTTTTCGGCAAGTTCAAGAAGTTTGAAATGGCCGCGTACGCGTTTGCCGGAACGAACGGGCGCGAGGAAGCGGGTTTTGTTGCCGCCATAATTCACGCCCATTTTGACGCCTTCGATACGCGGGCTGTCGGACTTGGCACTCATCACCGGGAACAGTGAAAGCGTCAGAAAGCCGTGCGCGATGGTGCCGCCAAAAGGCGTCATTTTCGCCATCTCTTCATTCACATGGATGAACTGATGGTCGCCGGTCGCATCGGCGAATTTGTTGATCATGTCCTGATCCACCAAAATCCATTCCGATGTACCGATTTTCTCGCCGACTTTAGTCGCGAGTTCGGCTGGGGTAATAGTGCTCACCGGCATCCTCCTGCAGTCTGTTTTGCCCTATGGTGGCCCGATTGGCAGCGTATTACAACCCCTGCACTTTTGCCGTTACGGCATACTGGACTGCTACAAACTGCCCTGAGGCGAATCAGCTTTTGGCACGTGCTTTGGGCGCAACAGAGGGCGGGGCGTAAGGCATTACCAAAGTTCCGTCGGGCGATGCTGTATAGGTGGTCTGCGTTGGGTAGGCGAACTCGATGCCATCACGGGCAAAGCGTTCGACAATGGCGATGCCGACAGCATGTCGCGCCTTGAACATTTCTTCGACGTCGTCGCTGTTGACATCGAAAACCAGCTGGAAATCGAGCGAACTCTGTCCAAATGTCGTGAAGCCCGCACGAATGAACTGCGCCCCGTTAGTTTCGACTATTTCCTGTAATATGTCGGGTACGCTGGCTGCTGTTGCAGGCGGCGTGTGGTATACCAAGGCAATGGGAAAATTGACGCGGCGATAGACCGTAAGCGTGTTGTTGGTGATTTCCTTTTCGAGCAGTTTGCTGTTCGAGATTATCTTCTCCTCACCAGTCAGTGCGCGCAGGCGCGTGCTTTTCATGCCGATCCTTTCCACCCGCGCCGTGGTGGTGTCGTACGTCACAGTATCGCCGCGCCGAAACGGCTTGTCGAAGATGATCGACATTGCGGCAAACAGGTCGGAGAATATTCCTTGCGCCGCAAGGCCAATGGCGATGCCGCCGACGCCGAGGCCTGCGACCAAACCTGTGACGTTAACGCCTAGATTATCAAGAATGACGATTGCCGCGACCGCAAACAGCGCAAAGCTAACCAGCAGCCGGATAAGAACCATCGCGCTTTGCAGCGTGTCATGTTCGTGGACGCCATGGCCTGCACGTCGCTCTATCAGGCCCAGAATGATTTCGCGAAGCCAGATCGCCACCTGAATAACGACGGCGATAGTAAATAGTATATCGATGGCGCGGGCAAATGCGGCAGGCGCACTTGCAATCCGGTTGACCAGCTCGACCGCCACCATGACCCTAAAAATTTTGCTGGTGCGCGCCAACGTTCGGGCGACAATCGATTTGAGTTCGGCACGGTCCTCGCTTTCGCGGGCTATTCTGGCAGCAATACGTTTAAGCCAGCTGAGCAGCAGAAAGAGGATGACAGCGGCGGCGACTGCGATGCCCAGTTCGAATAAATTGCCCTGCACCCATGCGACGGTCGTGTCCCAATAGCTCTGGATGCGCGGGCCGATGTCTTCAGGGTTGATGCGGGGGGTTATTGGAGCTGTCTTGGCTGTCATGAAATTGTTCTAGTGGCGATGCTTTGCGCATACAACCCGGCAAGGGAAAGACGGTTCCGGCAAACGCCCCGGTAAATCAGGCGGATTGCTCGGCCTGCCGCATCCGCTGAGTTTTGATGGGGCGCCACGCTGCCTCCTGCCTGCGCCGCGCGAGATATGTATCGAACCCGATTTGCAGGGCCGTGAGCATGAAAAAATAGGCTTGGAAAGCGATGCCTACGAACAGCGAGCCAACAAGATAGATAATCTGGCTATTCTGCAAGGCAGTGGCCAGCGGCGCGACCCATGTCTCGTCGGGACGGTTTCTTTTGCGATACATGCGCTGAATTACCTCCATCCGCCATACGCCCCCCAACTGAATGATCAGCCAGATGATGAGGCCCGGAAAGCCTTGCTCCCCAAGCATTTCGAAATAGCTGGAATGGAATGCCCGGCCCTGATCGACAATCTCACGCACGGCAGGGACGTCTGCTTCCATAGGCTGGTCAGGATCGTCTTTTTGCGCCATGTCATAGCGAATGCGGTTCTGGCGGTAGATTTCAAAGCCGCCGCCCATCGGATGCACTTTTACATATTCCCAGGTCCAAGCCCACACGGCCAAGCGCGTCGAGGCAGATTCATCGGCTTTGTAATTTTTGATGGTATCGGTGCGCTCGGTAAAGCTCGACGGCAAGAACGGTATTGTGGCCAGAGCGATGAGTGCAACGCCACCGAGATACAGCATGCGATAGCGCGCATATCGCAGCAGCAATATGCCGAGCACCGCAATGCAGACCACGCCGGTACGCGCTTGTGTGCCCACCGGAATGAGAAGGCATGCAAAGATGAGCGCAGCAGCATATACCCTGACTTTCCAGTCGGGCCTGAACACTGTGCCGTGCTTGGCGAGCCACAGGATGAGCGGGATGATGGTGATTGCGACGCAGGAAATGATGCTGCCTTCGAACAGCCCGCTATTGTCATCGATCAGGATCACAAGCGAGCCGTAGCCGCCGCCGCCAGCCGCCGTCTTGATACCGCCGGTGACAATCAGCGCTGATGCACAGAGCACCATCGTCAGCACCAGCGCTTCCAGGCGCAATTTGGTTCGCAGCGTCAGCGGTAGGAATGCGGCAAATACCAGCGCCTTCCAGACCCATCCCCATTTTTCAAGCGCCGCAACCTGCTCGACCGCAACCGTCGTGGTATAACCGCAATAGCCCAGCAGCACGATTAGGAGCACCCAGCGCGGCGAAATCCGGACGTCCTTTTTGTCATCACCGACCATGAAACCCAGAAATGCGAGAACGAAAAGTATCAGCGAGAGTGGGATCGAATTCAGCAGGAAATAGCTGAGCCGCTGCGGTGAGACGATATCGACATACGCATAGACCAACGTAAAAAGAAACGGTCGCTTGAACGCCATCAGCATGATGAGCGCGATATAGCCGACGAAGATCAGGTCACGCATCGGGCGTTGCTTTTTTGCCCGTTTGCGGGCGTTGCTGGCGGCCAAAGCCTTCGGGCTCGGTATCGGGAAGCGGCGGCGCTTCGACGTCGAGGTCCGACCGGTTCATCAAGTGCCACAGCGCAAACGCCAAAAGGGCGTGGCTCAATAATATCGAGAAATTGTCGATCACTGGATTAGCCCGAGCCCTCTTACATTACGAATCGTATAGGAGCGCCGGGTTGACGTCACGTTAATCCTTTTATGGCAGTGATTTGGCCCATGTCGCGTATCCTGCATGTCCTTGACCACAGCCTTCCTCTGCACAGCGGTTATACCTTTCGCACGCGCGCAATATTGAAGGCGCAGCAGGCGGCTGGGTGGGACGTTGCGGGCATTACCGGTGTCCGGCAGTACCAGCATGGTCAGACTGTGGGCGACATCAGCGCGTGCGTTGAAGGCCTGACTTTTCACCGCACGATGACCGAAGCATCGGGCCCAAGTCCGTTGCGCGAATGGCGCGAGGTATCGGCATTGGCCGACGCAATTGTTGCGCTCCATGCCAAATGGTCGTTCGATTTGCTCCATGCCCATTCGCCCGCGCTGAACGGTCTGGCAGCGTTGCGGGCGGCGCAGCGGCTGGGCGTGCCTCTTGTATATGAAATTCGCGCATTCTGGGAAGATGCAGCAGTTGGCAACGGCACTGTCAGCGAAGGCTCGGCCAAATACCGTCTGACTCGCGCGCTTGAAAACCATGTGGTGCGCCACGCTGATGCCGTCGCAGTGATCTGCGAAGGACTAAAGCGTGACCTGATTTCTCGCGGCGTCTCCGCTTCCAAGATTATAGTTTCGCCCAACGGCGTTGATCTCGAGCTGTTCGGATCGCCCCCACCTGCCGATGCTGCACTGGCTGAGCAGCTTGGCCTGAAGGGCAGGGACGTTATTGGCTATATCGGCAGTTTCTATGACTATGAAGGCCTCGACGATCTAATCGCCGCGATGCCGCTGATGCGGAATGACGCGCATTTGCTGATGGTTGGTGGCGGCCCGATGGAGCAAGCGTTGCGAGCCCAGTCACAGGCTTCGCCAGCGGCGGACCGTATTCACTTTGTCGGGCGCGTGCCGCATGAAGAAGTCGAGCGCTATTACAGCCTCGTCGACATATTGGCTTACCCGCGCAAACGCATGCGGTTGACCGATCTGGTGACGCCACTGAAGCCGCTGGAAGCAATGGCGCAGGGGCGGCTGGTCGCGGCTTCGGACGTGGGCGGGCACAAGGAACTGATTCGCGACGGCGACACAGGCACATTGTTTGCTGCAGACGACCCGGCCGATATTGCCAGATCGCTTGATGGACTGCTTGCCAGCCGCTCTGATTGGGATGCTATGCGCATCCGCGCACGACAATTTGTCGAGGAAGAACGCAGCTGGCATAAGAACATATATCGTTACGAACCTGTTTACCATTTGCTGTTAGGGCAAGGAAAATTGTCCAAAGCTGCCTGAGGGCAGCAGTCGGAATGCAGGAAGTAAAAATGCGGAAAAGCGTGCCAAGCAACCAGTTGAAAGCCCTTGCAATGGCCATGGGCGGCGCCACCGTCGCTGCGGTTGCAACGATGTTTGTGCCGGTCGGTATCTTCGAAAGCCTTACTGGATCGACCGGGCTTTCAGAACTCGTTCCTGCGGCAGGCGCGCC
>JBGSVG010000419.1:0-3587 GCA_041753095.1 Sphingorhabdus sp.
ACGGTCATCGCGCACCACGGCCAACGTCGGCGCAAATGTCCAATCGAGACCGGTGACCCGCATTTCAACAGCAGTGGCCGAGCCAATCTTTCGCATCAGTTCAGGGTTCCGCATCGCGCCGAGGCCAATATTGTGCGGAAACAGCGTCGCTCCGGTAACGTTGTTGTGGCCATGCACTGCATCACTGCCCCATGTCATGGGGATGCGCGGCAGGTTGCCAATGGGCCGCATCGACGCTTCGTAAAATCGGTCTGCGTCGGCGAGCCATTCTGGTGCTGGTGCCCATTGCTTGCCGCCCGGCGCGCTGTTGCCGCCGTTGAATACCGAACCGAGATGATATTTGTACATATCTTCAGGCGTGGTGCTGGCAAGGTCGCCCTGGATGATTTGCCCGACTTTTTGTTCGACCGACATTTGTCGAAGCAGCGTCTTGATTCGCGCTTCGATTTTGCGGTCCATTTTGACAGGATTTTTGACCACAGGCCAAATCGCGGGATTTGCCGTACTGCCAAGTGAACGTTCACTTTTGCCATTTACGGCAACCGAAAAAGCCGACGTGCACAGCAATACTGCCACCACAAATTTACGCATTGAACCTCTCCTCATTATTGTGGTAGCGCTATCACAATCGAGAAAAGCGTCAAGGCCCTAGCGTATAATGCACGGCTGAAAATGACGCCAAAGGAGGGTTGGATGTCGCTGCTTAGCCGGATTGGCGCATATTTTGCCGTCGGCGTATTCGTATGCGCCGCACCTTTTCATGCAGCGCAAGCCAACAACGAACCAGCCGCGTCGGACTGCCTAATTCCCGAGGCGCAATCTGCAAAATCTTACGGCGCGCAACTGTATACAGTGCGTATTGCACTGGAGAAGGATTTCGAAGGCAGCCTCTGCAGCGTTGCGCAAATCGGGTATAGCGAAGTCGAATTTGCGGGGCTTTATGGCCGCGACCCGATCAAAGTTCGTGCTTTGCTAAACCGATACAATTTGCAGGCAGTCGCCTCGCACGCCGATTGGCGGCAGTTGCGCGATGACCCGCAACAAACTGTCCGCGACACCAAATCGCTCGGGGCAAGATATCTGGTGCTGGCTTGGTTGCCGCCCGAGGAACGCCAGACTCTGGCACAGTGGCGCTGGTGGATCGGACATCTCAACAAAGTGGGCGCAATCGCTGCTTTGGAAGGTGTCGCTCTGCTCTACCACGCGCATGATTTCGAGTATCAGCCGATTGATGGTATCCGGCCAATCGACTTGTTGCAGGAGCAACTCGACCCGAAGTTCGTGAACTTCGAAATGGACATTTACTGGACCGTCAAAGGCGGTGGCGACCCTGTCGCTTTGCTCCGCCAATATCCCGGCCGCTTTCCGCTGGCGCATGTGAAAGATATGCAGAAGGACAGCCCGGGCATGGCGGATGTCGGCGATGGCCGGATCGATTTTGCTGCGATTTTTTCGGCCGCCGGGAGCCGGGACTTTCTGCACAAATTTGTTGAGCGCGACGAGGCGGTCGAGCCATTCGAGACACTGCGCCGCAGCCTGAAACATTTGAAGTCAATCGAGAGGGAACCCACAAAATGAAATCAAAATATATTCTCGCCGCTTTGCTCGCATCGGCTGTCGCGTCCCCCTCACTGTCGAAGACCGACAGCCTCCCCGTTGGCCGCTGCGTCAATATGGGCAACAGTCTCGAAACCCCCACCGAAGGCGCGTGGGGCGGCAAGAAAATCGATGCCGCCGATTTCAAGCGGATTGCCGATGCCGGTTTCAATACAATCAGGCTGCCAGTGCGCTGGTCAACGCGGGCGGGCAATTCGGCGCCGCATACGATCGACCCGGTGTTCATGACGCGGGTGAAGGAGATCGTCGGTGACGCCCGCAAGGTTGGCCTCAACGTCATCCTCAACAGCCATCATTTTGAGGAAATTCACAAGGACCCAAGCGATGCCAATATTGCGAAGCTTGCGGGCATGTGGACGCAGATCGCTGCAGCTTTTGCTGATCAGCCAGAGGCAAATCTCTGGTTCGAAATCGAGAATGAACCACACGACAAATTCAACGATGGCAACCTGCTCAAAGTGCTGAATCCTGCGCTTGCCGAAATTCGCAAGAGCAACCCGACACGCCCAGTCATCATCGGCGGCGAGTTCTGGAGCGGGATCAATTCGCTCAAGACGCTGAAGCTGCCCGATGATCCCAATATCGTTCCCACCTTTCATTATTATGACCCATTCAATTTCACGCATCAGGGCGCAACATGGGTCGATCCCTCGCCGCCTTTGGGCCGCAAATATGGTGGGCCTGAAGATCAGAAATTGTTGAAGGATGATTTGCAAAAAGTCCGCGATTATATCGCGCGCACTGGCAAGACCCCCTTCATGGGCGAGTTCGGCGCGCACAGCACGGTCTCGCTTGAAGAGCGTGTGAACTATCAGAAAACCGTGCGCGTTGCGTTCGACCAGATCGGCATCGGCATGTGCGCATGGGCCTATACCAACACATTTCCGTTATGGGATCAGGAGAAAAAGGCGTGGGTGCCCGGAATGCGCGATGCAATGGGTTTGAAGGAATAAGGGGGAGTGTTCGAGATGCGAAAATACGCACGTTTGGTCCTCGCGGCGGTCGTTTTGGTTTCTGGCCCGGTCTTGGCTGACCAGCCGACGGCGGAATTGCAGGCACTGGATGAAGCCTTGCCGGGAACGCTGATCAATGACCCGACACGGCTAGACTGGCAGATATTCGGCGCTGGCCAAACCAACAAGCCAGTGAAGGGCGAGGATATTCCTGGCGGCAAGGCAGCGACGCAAATCACCGTAGCGAAGGCTGGAGCGACATTGTTCGAAGTCGGTGCCAACGCGCCAATCACTGCAGGCATCAGATCGGGAACGGACGTCGTCGTAGCCTTTTATGCTCGAACGGTTTCAGCTGACACAACCGATGGTCGGGGCCGCATCGGCCTGCGTTTTCAACAAAATGTGGCGCCCTATTCGGGCTTTGGTGACACGACCTTGATCATCGAAAAGGAATGGAAACTTTACGAGGTTGCGGCAAAAGCGAATTTGTCGATTCTTAAGGGTCAGGCCGTCGTCGGCTTCCAGTTGGCCGGAGCGAAACAGGTCATCGAAATCGGACAGACGATTGTCGTTTCTGGCGCAACATCGCTGACCACCAAATCAGCCAAAGCGGTTCAATCGGCAACGACCGACCTGTTGCCGCAACTGCAAGGCAAGGGCCGGTTGATCAGCATTCCAGCCAACAAGGAGTGGCCGGTATTCGGCACAAACGGCAATCATTCGGTTGTGCCATCGCCCAATATTCCGGGGACGGGCGGCACGGCTTTGCTTGTCAAGACCATGGCGGCTTCGGCGCAAGCCTATGACGTTGGTGCAAGCATACCGATTACCGAAGAGATCAAGGAGGATGACATCCTGCTGATCGGTGTGCTCGCTCGAACCGCGCCGGGCGGGACGGCAGATGGCACGAGCAAGATGGGCATTAGGGTGCAGCTGAACGAAGCACCTTACACCGGCTTTGGCGACAATGTCCTGACGCTGGGGCCGACATGGAAATTGCTGCAATTGAAGACGCAG
>JBGSVG010000420.1:0-9922 GCA_041753095.1 Sphingorhabdus sp.
CTCGCGGCTCGGCGGTTCGTGTGCGCGATAAATCAGCGACGATTTCTTCGCCTCAAGTGCCTTGGCCGCGGCGACGTTGGCGGCGATCATGAAATCCTCAACCAGCCGGTGCGCCTCCAGCTGCTCGCGTTCAGCAACGCCGGTGACACGACCCTGCTCGTCGAGCGTAATCCGCTTTTCGGGCAGGTTCAGTTCAAGCGGCGCCCGTTTATGCCGAGCCCGCGCGAGCAACCGCCAGCACGCCCAAAGCGGCTTGAGCGCAGTCTCCAGCAATGGATTTTCCATCTTCCCGTCGATAGCGGCCTGCGCATCGGGGTATGGAATATTGGCAGAAATCCGGGCCACAGCGCGGGTAAAACGCCATGACGTCACTTGTCCCATCTTGCTGATTGCCAGATGACAAGCAATGACCGCACGGTCCTCCCCTGCCCGCAGCGAGCATTTGTCCGACGACAAGGCATGCGGCAGCATGGGGACCACGAGGTCAGGGAAATAGACGCTGTTTCCGCGTTTGGCTGCTTCATGATCAAGCGCGCTGCCGGGGCGGACGTAATAACTTACATCGGCAATCGCGACGATGGCGTCGAAGCCGCCGGTGTCGGCATTTGGCGCAGCCCAGATCGCATCGTCAAAATCGCGCGCATCGCGCGGGTCGATGGCGATGATCGGCAAATGGCGCAGATCTTCGCGGTGGTCGGCGGTGACGGGCAACTGGCTTACAATTGCGGCCTCGCGCTCCGCGTTCTCGGGCATTTCGAACGGAATGCCATATTTGTGGATGGCAATAAGGCTAAAGCTTTTCGGCGCAAACGGATCGCCGAGCACCTGGGTCACCCGCGCCGATTTGCGCTGCGCGTTGCCGGTCAGTTCAGCAAGCACCAGATCGCCTGCCTTTGCCTCACCTATGTCGCCAATTTGCGTGTCGAACCGAGCTTTCTTGTCGACGGATTTCAGGAAGAACCGTCCATTTTCGCCGCCCTCGACCACGCCTAATATCTGCTCGCTGCCCTTGGCGAGCTTTTTCATCACATGCGCAACCCACCCATTGCCGCGCTCCTCGGTGCGCGCCAATATCCGGTCGCCAATGGTCAGAGCGCCGCGCTTTCCTTCGATAACGCGGATTTTGGGGATGGGGATGCCCTCGGCTTCCCACCGTTCGGGCACAGCGACAGGCTGATTGCCGTCGATACCGACAATTTTGAGAACTGTTACCTTGGGAACGCCGCCCATCTTGTGAAAAGCGCGCCCGGGAGCCATGTCCACCAGCCCCTCATCGGTCATGTCCTTGAGTAAAGCCTTCAGCGCAATCTTCTCATTCCCACGCAATCCGAATTCTCGCGCAATCTCGCGCTTACCCGCAGGCTCAGTACTCTCCTGAATGAACGCCAGAATTTGCTGGCGTGATGGCATGCCTTCATGTTTTGCGGACTTGCTCAAATCGGATACTCCGAAATATGGTTCACGCAGAGGCGCAGAGTGCGCCGAGTTTTCGGACTATTTCAGCGTGATATGCTCTCGGCGTTCTCTGCGCCTGTGGGTGAAAACAATCAATAGGTCCGGCCTATCAATATCCGCTCAACTGCAGGTTCGGTGGTGAAGAAGCAGTTGCCGTCGGCGGGCGCTGCGTTCAGCGGGCTGTTTCGCATTGTCAGTTTGAGCGCCTTTAGCTGCTCCACAATCTTGTCCAGCGCGGCGCCCGTCGGCTTGGCCCATTGGACCTCGACCCAGCCAGCAAAACCGGCTTCATCGCCTGCGAAATGCGCGGCAAGGTCGGTGATGTCGCGGCGGATGTTGGCTTCCATCCGTTCTTTGGCCTCAGCGTAAAGACCCGACTGGATGTCTTCGAGCATCGCCGATGCAGCAGAAATGAACTCATCGCGTGGTGTGAAGGCCGTCGCGAGTTTGCCGTCATCTTTGTACAGCCGGTCACGGCGCAGCACGGCGGCTTTGCCCTCGCCCATGTCACGGGGACCGACTTCGACGATGATCGGCGCGCCTTTTTTGACCCAGGCCCAGCGCTTGTTCGACGCTTTGGCTGCCTTCGTATCGAGCAGCACGCGCAGCGGCTCGCCGAATGCGTTTTGCGCGAGCAATTCCATGCGCAACCTGCGGCAATATTCGAGAACTGCCGCGTCCTCATCATTGTCGCGCAGCATCGGCACGATAACAATCTGGTGCGGCGCAATTTGCGGCGGGCAGCGCAGGCCGTCATCATCGCCATGCGTCATGATGACGCCGCCGATCATACGGGTGGACACGCCCCAGCTAGTGGTGTGCGCGAATTGCTGGCCGCCGTCCTTGTCCTGATATTTTATGCCCGATGCTTCAGCAAAGCCGGTGCCGAGATAATGCGAGGTGCCGGCCTGTAATGCCTTGCCATCCTGCATCATCGCCTCGATGCTGTAGGTTGCGACCGCGCCGGGAAAGCGTTCATTCTCCGGCTTTTCGCCCGCAACCACCGGCATCGCCAGCGGACCTTCGGCAAAGGCGCGGTACATTTCTAGTGCGCGCATCGTCTCCGCCATCGCGTCGGCTTTATCGGCGTGCGCGGTGTGACCTTCCTGCCAAAGGAATTCGCTGGTCCGCAAAAACATCCGCGTCCGCATTTCCCAGCGTACGACATTGGCCCATTGGTTGACCATTAAAGGTAGGTCGCGCCAGCTTTGCACCCAGCGGCTCATCGCTGCGCCGATAACGGTTTCCGATGTCGGGCGGACGACCAAAGGCTCTTCCAGTTTGGAATCCGGGTCGGGGATCAGCTTGCCCTTGCCGTCACCGATCAGCCGGTGATGTGTGACAACCGCCATTTCCTTGGCAAAGCCTTCAACATGGTCGGCCTCTTTTTCAAAGAACGACAGCGGAATGAACAGCGGGAAATAGCAATTCTCAACGCCAGCTGCTTTGATCTCTGCGTCCATCAACTTCTGGATGCGTTCCCACATGCCATAGCCCCATGGCCGGATGACCATGCAGCCGCGTACGCCGGACTCTTCGGCCAGATCGGCTTCCGAAATGACTTCCTGATACCAGCCCGAAAAATTTTGCGTGCGAGTGACACTTAAAGCATGTTTTATCAATTTATTATCCGCGAAATCTTATAGTTAATCTGAATTTTATTCGGCCGAAAGCTTGTCGATTTTTGCCTGCAACGCCGCCATCTGATGCTTAAGCTCGTCCAGACTTTCTTCTTTTTCCGGCTTCTTTCCCGCAAGGTTCGACAAATTGGGCATCAACGCCTCACGCGCCGTCCGCATGAATTCGATATTCTGTTTGGCGATATGACCAAAAGGCCCCGCCGTAATCGCGGTTTCGATGACTTCCTGAACCTGTTTCTGGTTCTTGCGAAAATTGTCCATCGAGCTTTCCAGAAACTGCGGCACCATGCCCTGCATTGAGTTGCCGTACATCGAGATCAACTGTTTCAAAAAGCCAACGGGCAGCATCTGCTGACCATTATTTTCTTCATCCATGATGATCTGGGTCAGGACACCGTGGGTAATATCATCATTCGTCTTCGCATCCAGGACCTTAAAGTCGATCTCTTTCCGGGTAAGATCGGCCAGAAAGTCCAGCGTGATATATTTCGACGACTGCGTATTATAGAGCCGCCGATTGGCATATTTTTTGATGATGATCGGGCCATCACCATTTTTGCTGGCTGCGCGTGCCATGAAGCGTGTTCCTTTCGGGGTAATCACGACGCAGTTAGCACCAGAATATCATGCACTGCAACATGGATGGACGAAAGGCGGCAGGAATCGACCGAATCATTCTTGCCAACGTAACAGCAGTTGGCGACAACAACCCAACTGCTCCCAAGCCGTAAAGTGCGACAATCCATTGCAGGTCAGAGGATGCGCATAAACATCTTGCTAATGGTATGATTAGACCATTCGTAATATACCTCATCAAATATGTCGTGCTTTGTAATTTTGTTACTTCATTTGGCCATGCATCATTCATAAATTCCCAACGCACATTATTTCGGGGGTAATCGCGGTGTTGCATTGCAGCAACATTGTTAGGAAAATCCTCAAAAACCTAGCTTCCCACTTGCACTTCAAAAATCCGTACGCTTTACCGGCACATTAATTCCAAATGAACAACCTGAAGCTGGGGAGCTCCATAATATGAAGAAGTCACGTTTGATGATTGCCGGGTCGGTGATTAGCCTGTCATTGATGTCATCGGTTCCTGCATTTGCGCAAGATGCGACGAGGAAGCGGCGCCCGAAGTAACTGATGCAGACGCTAACGCAGGCGAAGGCAACATTGTGGTTACGGGGTCACGCATCCGTCGTCCTAATCTCGAATCAAATGTGCCTGTTACGTCGATCAGCGGCGAGCAGTTCTTTCAGCAGGGCGATACGAATATTGGTGACACGCTGAATGACCTTCCGCAGCTCCGCAGCACCTTTGCGCAGCAGAACCCCGGCTTAGGTATCGGTATTGCAGGGCTTAACCTGCTTGATCTCCGCGGACTGGGTACAGCAAGAACGCTTGTTCTTGTAAACGGTCGACGCCATGTGGCTGCGGACATCCTGAACAATGCCGTCTCACCCGACATTAACTCGATCCCCAACGACCTTGTTGAGCGCGTCGATATCGTCACGGGTAGTCAATCAGCAACTTATGGTTCCGACGCGATTGCGGGTGTGGTCAACTTCGTTTTGCGGAAAGATTTTGATGGTATTCAAGTCCGCGGCCAGGCAGGTGTCTCGGCGGAAGGCTATGGCGGCAACCAATATATTTCAGCAATGGTTGGTAAAAACTTTGCCGATGGTCGCGCCAACGTGACATTGCACGGTGAGTATGCACGGCAAGACCGCGTATTTGCGTCGGACATTCCTGCGCTGCGTCGCCAGGATGGTTTGCTTGTAGTTGACGTTGACACCGGCGGCCTGCCAAACGCGAGCGACGGCTTTCCAGATCGTGCATTTTTCCGCGATATCCGTACAGCAAGCATCAACCGTTACGGCTTGGTTCCAATCACACAGTCAGGTGCCAACCCAACCTGCGGCACAGGCATCGGCTCCACCAATGGCCAGCCGGGACCAGGTTCGGGCTCGACCGTTGGAACACCCTATAACTGTACGTTGCTATTCACCGATGCAGGCGCTTTGACACCGCAAACAGGAACGCGCGTGGGGCAGGGTATCATCGGCGGCATCGTCGGTGGAAACGGACAAACCGGGCGTGAAGGTAATTTGCTTTCAGTTTTCCCGTTCACCGAGCGTTACAACTTTAACCTGCTTGCGCATTTCGAAGTTAGTGAGGCTTTCGAGCCGTTCATCGAGGCAAAATGGAACCGTGTAAACGCACTGGGCAACAATGCCGGTCCTTCGTTTATTCAAGGCACCTTTGGTCAATATGATCTTCGTGAGCGTATCCGTCTCGACAACCCTTTCCTGACCTCGGCTCAGCGTTCCACGATCGCCAATGCAATTCTCGCTTCTGGTTGTAACACCAGCTTGACAGCTGCCTGCAACGTCACTGGCAACACAGCGAGCTTTACACGGTCTACTCGCACTGATGGTAACGGATCGCAAGGCATTGGCGGGCCGCTCAATGCAGCCGACATCGCAGCCATCAATGCGGGGACCTACCGCTTTGTTACCGCGCGCAGCCTGCTTGATGCAGGTATTCGCGACGAAGAATTCCAGCGCGATACTTACCGAGTGGTCGTTGGTGCACGCGGAACGTTTAACGAAGACTGGAACTATGAAATTGCCGCGAACTATGGCAAATTCAAACAGGACGTAACGACTTATGGCTATCTTGATCGCCAGAAGTTTGTGCTCTCGCTTGATGCAGGCATTGACCCTCTCAATCCTGGAGCCGGCATCCAGTGCCGTGCAAAATTCAGCGCTGCGTCAGCAGTACCGTTTGCCGGTGTTGGAGCCGGTGGTGCCGCACGTCTTGCAAGTGATATCGCGGCTTGCGTTCCCTACAATCCTTTCGGAGCGGCGGACAATCAGGCTGCTGTTAATTATTTCACCTATAACTCACGCACCAAAGCAAGCCTGGAACAGCTCGATGTCTTGGGCTTCGTGGGTGGCGACCTCAGTCAGCTGTTCGAACTTCCCGGCGGTCCCATCAGCTTTGCTTTGGGCGGTGAATATCGTGGTGAACGCGCTCGTTATCAGGATGATGATTATGTTGAAACGGGCGCTACTAATGCCGTTGTAATTGGTGAGTTCGATCCGCCTACATTTGAAGTAAAAGAGGCATTTGCCGAAGTTCGCATCCCGCTCTTGGCGGATATGCCTTTCTTCCACGAACTGAGCCTAAGCGGCGCTGGTCGTGTTTCGGATTACAAGGGTAGCGTTGGTACGGTCTGGACCTACAATGTCGGTGGCGAGTATGCACCCTTCCCCGATATACGTTTCCGGGCAGGTTACGGTAAAGCCGTTCGCGCACCAAATGTGTCCGAGACTGGTTTCCCTGCTGTTCCCAACTTCGCTCCTGGGTTCTTGGATCCTTGTGCATCGGGCAATATTGCAAATAACGCTAACCGCACTGCAAATTGTACAGCTGACCTTGGGGCGCTTCTTCAGTCCATCCCGAACGTTGCTTATTCGTTACCAATTATTAGCGGCAGCAATCCGAACTTGAGTCCTGAAACTTCGAAGTCGTTGACAATTGGCGGCGTATTTCAGCCAAGCTTCATTCCTGGCTTCTCGCTAAGTGTTGACTATTACGATATCGAAGTAAGCGGTGTAATCGTATCGTTGACAGCTCAAGCAATTGCAAACGGCTGCTACGACCAACCATCATTGGACAACCCGTTGTGCGCTGTATTCACCCGTTTCCGGGGTCCGGGCACAACACCTCTTGGCTTTTTGCCGGGTCAGATTCTCGAAAATTCGTTGGTCTCCGCACCAGTGAACTTCGCGAAACGTGTGCGTCGTGGTATCGACGTCAACTTGTCATATCGTACGGAGCTAAGCAGCAATGTGAGATTTGACACGAGTATTATCTATGTTCACGGTCTGCAGTCTAGCAACTTCGAAAACCCATCGCTTCCCGCCTTCGAAAATCGGATTTTGAGTGAATTGGGCGATCCACAAGATGAACTTCGTTTCGATGCCGACTTGAGCGTGGGCGATTTCACGTTCGGTTATCGGATGCGCTACATCGGCCCAATGTACGTCAATGCTTATGAAGACTTCAACGAACTGCAGTCGGCGTGCACGCCAGCGGGTTGCCCGCCGGTAAACGCCGATTATGCTGATATCCGTAAGTTTGGCAGCGTATTCTACCATGATGTCCGGTTTGCCTGGGATTTGAAGGACCTCGGCGGTATCGGTAACGGATTCCAGTTTTATGCTGGCGTTGACAACGTTCTTAACCGCGAGCCGCCTCTCGGTAGCACAGCGACTGGTGCAGGAAGTGCGATTTACGATATCCGTGGACGCAGCGTTTATGCGGGCTTCAGAGCTAGGTTCTGATTTAGATACCCAGTTGATCAAATTCGAACGGGGCCGGAATATTTTTCCGGCCCTTTTCTTTTGGTCCATTCATCCTAATATTGAGTTATGGATGGCGTTCCCCCCTTAAACCATGTTCGTTCGCTAATTGATGCTGGGAGGATAGACGACGCTACTCAAACATTGTCTGAAGCTGCCCAATCAGGCGACATGCACGCGCTCTATGAGCTCGCGCAATGGGCGGTGTCGGGTAATATTATCCCTCGCAACCTCGCACTTGCATATGATTTGCTCGGCCAAGCAAAAAAGGCGGGTCAGGCCGACGCCTCGCTTCTATACGCTTATTTTACAGCCGCTGGAACTGGGTGCCTGCCGCAATGGCAAACAGCTTTTGGCCTGATTAGACAGCTAGCGAAAACATCTGTAGTTGCGGAACGGCAGCTAGAACTGCTCTTTAAAATGCAACTTAGCCAGGATGGCGAGCCTCCAACATCTTATGATTTGGAGCTTTGCAGTAGCCAACCGGGAGTGGCGGTTTGTCGGCAGTTAGTCACAGCGGACGAATGTGATTATGTAATAGATGTTGGCGCGCCATTTTTGACCCCATCTTATGTAGTAGACCCTCAAACGCGCCAATTGATTCCACACCCTGTGCGCCGGTCACTCGGCGCCATGTTCGGCGTTCATGCCGAAGATCTGGTGATTAACGCGGTCAATCGCCGGATCGGTGCGGTTTCTGGTACCGGCTATAAACAAGGCGAACCACTACAACTGCTGCAATATCAGCGCGGTGATGAATATCGGCCACATCTCGACGCGTTACCGAATGAGCAAAATCAGAGAATCATGACGGTAATAATCTATCTGTCCGACGATTATGATGGCGGTGAAACACAATTTTTGCGGACTGGATTTTCATTCAAGGGGCAGAAAGGCGATGCATTAATATTCGCTAACACATTGCCGACTGGCCAGCCTGATCCCTTATCGCTGCACTGCGGGACGCCGGTAAAACGCGGAACAAAATCCATCGCTACGCGGTGGATCCGCCGTTCGCCTTTCAGATATCCTGACCCGCCATCGATTTTGGATAAAGTCCGTGGATTTGTGACCTAAGTCCACCGTCGGTCGAATCGAGTCCCCAGATTGGTCAGCAGTTCATATTGTGAAAGGCCTGTGGAGCTTGATGCTTGAGCGAGGTCATAATTAATCTCAACCCAATCGCCCTCTTTGAGACTTGGCGCCATTGATATGTCTATAGTAACAAGGTCCATCGATACTCGACCGATAACGGGCAATTCTTGCCCTTGGTCGGATGCTGACCCATTAGCTGCGAACGCACGCAAATACCCATCGGCATAACCGGTCGAGATTGTTCCGATAGGCATCTGCGTTGGACATGTGAATCTACCATTATAGCCAACACGGTCCCCCGCTTCCAGTTGCCGGACCTGCAAAATACGAGCAAATATTCGCACGACCGGTTGGATGCTACCCGCCATTTCAAGCCTAGCAATTCCTCCGTAAAGGGACAGCCCGGGCCTTGTGAGATCGAAATGATAATTGGCGCCGAGCATGATGCCCGCGCTATTTGAAAGACTGCGACGCATGCAGATAATATCCCGGCCGATTTCAGCAAATACCGCAAGCTGAGCGGCATTTTGATCGTTATCCTCGTCCGCCGATGCCAGATGCGACAGCAATATATCGAGATCTAGGCCTTCGAATAGATCGCTCGAAATTTGTTCGGGGCCAATGCCAAGCCGGTTGATGCCGGTGTCCAGCATCACGTGGCATTTGCCACCTCCCGATGCCTTCCACATCGCAATCTGTTTCGGCGTGTTAAGCACTGGAATCGCGCCAAGTTGCTGAATCAATGGAATATCGGCAGGCTGAATACCATTGAGCACCGAAATCCATTCCGGCGGGACTAGGTCGGCTATTGCCGATGCTTCGCCCCAATGCGCGACAAAAAAGTCCCGGCACCCGGCATCGCGCAACCTGGTAACTACCGCGCGCGCACCTAGGCCATAGCCATCGGCCTTGACCGCTGCGCCGCATGCAGCATTGCCCTGCCGTTGCAAAAACCGCCAATTGGCGACAAGCGCATCACCGTCGAGATGCAAACGAAGCGGCGGTTCGAATTCAATCATCGCCGCCTTTTGCCAGCGCAGACCCGCCTGTCAATCCAACTCGGTCTGCCCCGATGTCTCAGGCAGCCAAATCAGCGCAACAATGAACGCCATGGCGGTCACGCCAACAGTATACCAGAGCCCCGAAAACGGCTGCCCAGTCTGGGCGACGATATATTGCGAAATGTAAGGCAAAAATCCGCCAAAATAGCCGGTACCTATATGATAGGGTATCGACATCGAGGTGTAACGGATCTTGGCTGGGAACAGCTCGACGAGGATCGCGGCGACCTGACCATAGGTCATGCCGGACAACGCAACCATCAGGAAAACCGCCAGAATGATTTTCCAAGGTTGGCGC
>JBGSVG010000421.1:0-5054 GCA_041753095.1 Sphingorhabdus sp.
AATTCGCGTTTATGTCTTGCGGTGTCATATGGCCTTCTATAGGCATCTGTGAGAGGAGTTCCAGCGTAAAGCAAGACGGTCATTAGGCCAAGCGCGGACACCGATGCAGTGGAGAGGACCGAAATGAAGCCGATCACGCCGACGCTGCGCTGGATTTTATTTGGGCTACTGTGCGTCGCCGGTATTTTCAACGCGATGGACCGGCCAGTCATTGCGATCCTCAAACCCGATATGTCGGCCGATCTCGGCTGGAGTGATAGCGACTTTGCCAATCTCGCTTTTGTAACGCAGGTCGCGGCTGCGCTCTCCTTTCTGTTCACCGGATGGCTGGTCGATAAAATTGGCGTGTTACGCTCGATGGTTTTCGGTGTGACGACCTGGAGCCTTGCCGCGATGGCGCATGGATGGGCGATTGCCGGTTGGCATGTAGTCGCCGCACGGATTGGGCTGGGTGCGACCGAGGCGGTACAGACGCCGCTGACTATCAAGACCGTGGCGACTTTGTTTCCGCCGGACAAGCGCTCTTTTGCATTCGGTGTGGGCACTGCAATTGCAGGGCTTGGCACTATCTCGATGCCGTTTTTCATTCCCGTGATCGCCGCGATCTGGGGATGGCGCGGTGCGCTGATTTTTGGCGGTATCGGCGGGTTCATCACGCTCGCTTTGTGGCTGTGGTTCGCGCGTGGCGTGAAGTTTGACGATAAGGCAGAGGATGCCAAGCGCGATTTCGCTGACGACGGTGCGCCTTATGGGCCGATTTTGAAGGAACGGCGAACATGGGCGATTGTGATTGCCAAGATGCTTTCCGACGCGACGTGGTGGCTCATCAACTTTTGGTTACCCGATTTCTATCGCAAGGAGTTCGGCCTGACGACGAGCGAGCTCGCAATTCCTCTCGCCCTCGCATTTTTCGGGTCAGGCGCGGGTGCGTTATTCGCTGGCTGGTTGTCAACGCGCCTTTTGGAGGCTGGATGGAGCGTTAACCGAGTCCGCAAGACCATAATGCTGGGATCGGCTGCAGTCGTCGTGCCTCTGCCATTCGTGCTTACCCTCGATTCATTCTGGCCCGTGGCGATCATGATGGGCGTGGTGATGGCCGGGCATCAGGGTTTCTCGCTTTCGATCTTTTCGATCATCACCGATGTCGTCCCGCGCGGCAAGGTCGGGCGGGTGACAGCGTTCGGCGCGTTCATGGGCAATATGGGCGGGGCCCTTATCCAACTCGTTACCGGTGCTGTACTCGCAGCGGGGCTTGGTTTCACGCCCTTGTTTATTTTTGCAGCCGCATCCTATCTGCTCGCGCTCGGCTGGCTACATCTGCTGCTGCCCAATATCCGCCGCGCCGAAGGCGAACCGGCTGCTATCTAAACAGCCTTGGCCAGTCCCTGACTATCGATCATTGCTTGCAATTCACCGGCTTCGAACATTTCCATCATGATGTCCGAACCACCTAGAAATTCGCCCTTCACGTACAGCTGCGGGATCGTTGGCCAGTCGCTATAATCCTTGATACCGGCGCGGATTTCCATGTCCTGAAGCACGTCGACGCTTTCATAAGCCACGCCCAAATGGTCGAGGATGGCGATGGCCTTGCTCGAAAACCCGCATTGCGGGAACAAAGGCGTGCCCTTCATGAACAGTACCACGTCGTTGTTCTTTACCAGTTCGTCGATCCGTTCGTTCACGCTCATTATCTGTACTCCAAAAAATTCAGGGTGTTGCTGTGGTCAGCTGAAGCGCGTGCAAAACGCCGCCCATCCGGCCGCCCAGCGCATCGTAAACCGCCTTGTGCTGCTTCACGCGGGGAATGCCGCGAAAACTCTCGCTCACAACAAGCGCCGAGTAATGATTGCCGTCACCTGCAAGGTCGGTGATTTCAACCAGCGCATCGGGCAGCGCCGCTTTAATCATGCTCTCAATATCGGCGGCTGCCATCGCCATCAGGCTGGCTCGATAAACTGGCGGCGGGCCTCGACCATTTTGTCTTCGAGTGTGGCGCGGATGGCTGCATCGTCGATATCAATGCCTGCCGATGTAAGGTCACCTAGCACTTTGCGGATAACATCTTCGTCGCCTGCCTCTTCGAAATCGGCCTGCACCACCGAGGTTGCATAGGCTGTGGTTTCTTCGGGCGTCAGTCCCATTTTCTCAGCGGCCCATTGCCCAACAAGCTTGTTGCGGCGGGCGGTGATCTTGAAATGCAGGTCCGCGTCATGTGCGAACTTGTTTTCAAAGGCGTTTTCGCGGTTGTCAAAGGTCGTCATAATGCGGTTCCCGATTTAGTTTAGTCAAAGATAATGGCGTAGAGCTGCTTCGGCAAGGTGAGTGTTCAGATATGCACGACCAGCTTGCCGACAGCGGCGCGGTCGCCAAGCCGGGCAATTGCCTGACCTGCATCGGCCAGCTCGAAAGTTTCCGACACACGCGGTTTGATTTTACCCGCCGCATATAGGTCGAACAATTCTGCGATATTGGCGTGATTTTTCTGCGGCGTGCGCGCAGCAAACGCGCCCCAGAACACACCGCACACGTCGCAGCTTTTCAGCAACGTAAGGTTCAGCGGCAGCTTCGCTATGCCTGCCGGGAAACCGACGACGAGAAATTTGCCTTCCCACGCGATGGAACGCACCGCCGGCTCGCTATAGTCGCCGCCGACGGTGTCGTAGATGATGTTGAAGCCGTCTTTCCCTGCAGCTGCTTTGAACATCTCGGCCACGGCTTTCGACTGGTCCTTGTCGAACGGCTGATGCGGATAAACGACGACATCGTCGGCACCAGCTTCGCGCGCGATTTCGGCCTTAGCCTCGCTCGATACGCCAGCAACAACGCGGCCTCCAAAAGCCTTGCCAAGCTCAATCGCTGATATGCCGATACCGCCCGCTCCGCCTAGAACGAGGACGCTGTCGCCTTCTTTCATATGGCCACGATCCTTGAGCGCATGAATCGAAGTGCCATAGGTCATCAACAACGACGCACCATCGTCGAATGACATTGCATCGGGCATTTTGAAGCAATTGAATGCAGCAACCGCGACCTTCTCGGTCAAGCCGCCATTCCCGCACAGGCCAATGACGCGGTCACCCACAGCAAAGCCGCTGACGCCTTCGCCAACCGCCTCGACCACGCCTGCAATCTCGCCGCCCGGCGCAAACGGACGCGGCGGTTTGAACTGGTAGAGATCGACAATCATCAACGTGTCGGGAAAATTGATCGAGCAAGCTTTGACCGCTACCACAACCTGTCCGGGACCGGCCACGGGTTCAGGTAGCTCGCCCATGATAAGTGTTTCAGGGCCGCCGGACGCGGTCGATAATAAAGCACGCATGTCTCTCTCCTAAGCTGCGTTCGGCACCAGCCAAGGCTGGCTGGCCGCAATCTTCTTCTCGTAAGTCGAAATCGCGTCGCTGCTTTGCAGCGTCAGGCCGATTTCGTCGACGCCATTGAGCAAGCAGTGTTTGCGGAACGGGTCGATCTCGAATTCAAACCTGTCCTGAAACGGCGTTGTCACGGTCTGGGTTTCGAGGTCGACATGAATAGGGTCGGTTTTTGCGACTTCCATCAACCGGTCAATTGCGGCCTGCGGCAATATGATTGCGAGCAATCCGTTTTTGAACGCATTGCCTGAGAAAATGTCGGAAAAGCTCGGGGCGATAACCGCAGTAATCCCCAAATCCGCCATCGCCCATGCCGCATGTTCGCGGCTGGAACCGCATCCAAAATTGTCACCGGCGATAAGGATTGGAGCGCCTGCATATTCAGGATCGTCAAACACGTTACCCGGCACTGCCCGCAACGATTCAAACGCGCCTTTCCCGAGTCCCGTGCGGCTAATCGTTTTCAGCCATTCAGCCGGAATGATGATGTCGGTATCGACATTCTTTAGGCCCAACGGATCGGCGCGGCCTTCGACTTGAGCTACCGGCTGCATTTGCGATCAGTCCGTTTCGCTTTTGGGCGTCGTTTCGGTCATTGGTTCGACCTCGGGCTCCGGAGATAGCGGCTCGAGCTTGCCCCTTTTGCGCGTCAGGCTGCGTCGTCCGGCATATAGCAATGCCGCCATCAACGCGGCGGAGCCTACGGCTGCACCGACTTTGGCACTTGTCGACCAGTTGTCATCATCTTCGGGTTTGGATTTCTTGTCGGTCATGCGTCTTATCCTTCGTATCTTTAGCCTTAGCTTTGGCCGTCAGGACAAGTAAAGGGGATATGCCGCTATTTGTTGCGTGATCCGGTCAGTCGGCGCCAAAGCGGCGGCTTGCGCTTCTGTGGTAAGGACTGGCCCGTGGCGTCGAGCAGGAATTTGGCCAGCATCAAAGCCTGGCTGTGCGTCATCAGGAAATGATGGCTGTCGACGCGGTTCTCATCAAGCGCAGCCCTTGACACCGTACTCTGGACCCTCAAGTCAATGGACGAGCCAAGATCATAATGCGTCCAGCCGACCACGACGCCGCGATGCTCGGCAGGTTCGTCGTTTTCCGATTTCGTCTTAGCTGGCCGCTTTGCCATTCACTACCTCCCACAGCATTTTACATTCCGCACCGGGGTTGTGGAGTCAATATGCCGAAAGCGAGATGTGCCGCGGCGGGACTCAGCCCATCAGTTCGCGCACGTCTGTCAACCGCCCTGTCACCGCCGCTGCTGCTGCCATGGCTGGGCTGACCAGATGCGTCCGTGCGCCCGGTCCCTGTCGCCCGACAAAGTTGCGGTTGCTGGTCGAGGCACAGCGCTCACCCGGTGGAACTTTGTCGGGGTTCATGCCCAGGCATGCCGAGCAGCCTGGCTCGCGCCATTCGAGGCCTGCGTCCGTGAAGATGCGATCGAGGCCTTCGGCTTCCGCTTGGGCTTTTACCAAACCGCTGCCCGGGACAACAATTGCCCATTTGACGTTTGCGGCTTTGTGGTGGCCTTTGAGCACGGCGGCTGCGGCGCGGAGGTCTTCGATGCGGCTGTTGGTGCAGCTGCCGATAAAGATATTCTGCACCTCAACTTCGGTCATCGGAGTGCCGGGAGTGAGTCCCATATAATCGAGCGATTTCTGCGCTGCGGCCTGTTTG
>JBGSVG010000422.1:0-9685 GCA_041753095.1 Sphingorhabdus sp.
GCGTGATTGGTTCGTCCGGGCGAAGCGCGCGGACTACAGCAAGTGCGTCAGTGTTCTCGTACAACTCAAGGGACCCCCAAAAAATAACATTAAACGACAAGGCTGCCTTGCGGTTATTGGAAGTCCCCCTGGGGCAGCGGAGGGTGCGTATATGGGGAGGGGTCCTGCTTGTAAAGAAAAAATCGAACCCTCTGTCGCCACGAAATAATTCAGCTCAGCCGGTCGCGGAATTCGGTCCATTCGAACGACTTCACACATTTCAGAGCATCGGTCTCGCTGTTCCAAAGCCAGATCGAAGGCAAAGGCACACCGTTAAAAGTGTTGGTTTTGACCATCGAATAATGCGCCTGATCCAGAAATGCGAATCGCGCGCCGGGTAATGCGGCGACTGGCAGGCGGTAGTCGCCGATAATGTCGCCTGCGAGGCAGGAAGGGCCGCCGAGGCGTATTGCGGATCCTTCTGCAAGCTCGCCGAGCATAGCGGGGCGGTAGGGGGCCTCGATAACGTCGGGCATGTGGCAGGTGGCGCTGATGTCGGTGATGCCTACGGGCAGGCCGTTATCGAACACGTCGAGCAGCTCGCCTATAATGATACCCGCGTCGAGTGCGATTGCTTCGCCCGGTTCGAGATAGATGTCGAGGCCGGTTTCAGCGCGGACGGATTTGATGAACTCCACCAGATCGTTGCGCTGGTAATCGGCGCGGGTGATGTGATGGCCGCCGCCGAAATTGAGCCATTTGAGCTGGCTGAAATAAGGCACGATTCTAGGTTTGAGCGATTCCCATGTGCGCTTTAGCGGTACGAAATCCTGTTCGCACAATGTATGGAAGTGGAGGCCCGAGACGCCCTCCAGATGCTCGGGACGCAATTGACTGACCGGAAAGCCTAGCCGCGATCCGGGCGAGCAGGGGTCGTATTTTGCAACCTCGCCCTCTGCATGTTCGGGGTTGATACGCAGACCGACATCGACGCTATCGTCTAAAAATGATGCAAACCGGCGGTGCTGGTTCGGACTGTTGAAAATCACATGGTCGGAAATCGAGACGATCTCGGCCATGTCTGATTCCTTGTAGCCGGCGCAATAGGTCGCAATTTCGCCCTCGTAATAATCGCGCGCCAACCGCGATTCCCAAAGGCCAGAACTGCACACGCCATCGAGATACTCGCCAACCACCGGTGCAAGGCTCCACATGGAAAACGCCTTCATCGCGCAAAGTACTTTTGCCCCCGACCGCGCCTTGACGTCAGCCAGGATGGCAAGGTTGCGCCGTATCGCAATCTCATCCACCACGAATGCAGGCGAGGGGACGCGGTTCAAATCAAAATGCGCAAATGCGCCGGGATCGCCTGCCTTGGTTTCCATCAGAACGCCAGCGGCCCTTCCAGTTCCTTCACCTGCCACGGCAGGCCATGCGCGTTCAGCATATCCATGAACGGATCCGGGTTGAATTGCTCCATGTTCCATACACCCGGTCCGCGCCACAGGCCTTTCACAACCATCGCCGCGCCGATCATCGCTGGCACGCCAGTCGTGTAACTTACCGCCTGATTGCCGGTTTCGGCATAGGCGTCTTCATGGTCACAGATATTGTAGATGTAGAGCGTCTTTTCGGTGCCGTCCTTGCCCAGACCAGTCGCGATGCAGCCAATGTTGGTCTTGCCCTTAGTCGTTGCGCCAAGGCTGGCGGGTTCGGGCAACACGGCTTTCAGGAACTGGAGCGGGATGATCTCCTTACCCTCATACATCACCGGATCAATGCGCGTCATGCCGACCGCCTGAAGCACGTTCAGATGGGTGATATAGGCATCGCCGAAGGTCATCCAGAAACGGATCCGCTTGATTTCGGGAAGGTGGGTTTTGAGGCTTTCGATTTCCTCATGGTACATCAGGTACATGTTCTTCGGGCCGACCGCCTCGAAATCGAACTGCTGCTTCACCGACATCGGCGGAGTTTCAACCCAGTCACCATTTTCCCAATGGCGCGCAACCGCAGTCACTTCCCGGATATTGATTTCGGGGTTGAAGTTGGTGGCAAAGGCTTGGCCATGATCGCCGCCATTGCAGTCGAGAATATCGAGCGTGTCGATGCGCTCGAAATGATGTTTCTTGAGGTAGGTGGTGAACACTGATGTAACGCCGGGGTCAAAGCCCGAGCCAAGCAATGCGGTCAGACCAGCGTCCTTGAAGCGGTCCTGATAAGCCCATTGCCAGTGATATTCGAACTTGGCGACATCGAGCGGTTC
Organism: Sphingorhabdus sp.; assembly: GCA_041753095.1. GTDB lineage: Bacteria > Pseudomonadota > Alphaproteobacteria > Sphingomonadales > Sphingomonadaceae > Sphingorhabdus_B. Next base: position 2,246 of record JBGSVG010000422.1, read on the forward strand.
GTAGTTGGCGGTATCCATATAATGCACGCCAGCGGCAAGGCAGGCGTCCATGATGTTGAGATCTTGATAGGGCAAAGCGAGATTCACGACGAGCGTCGGCTTGATTTCGTTCAGCAATGCGGTGGTCGCGGTAACATCATCCGCATCAAGACCGTAAGTGTCGATATCGACGCCGGTACGCTCCTTGACCGAGGCTGCAATCGCGTCGCATTTCGACTTGGTGCGGCTGGCAAGGCTAATATCGCTAAAGATATCGGCGTTCATCGCCATCTTGTGCACCGCGACTGAACCCACGCCGCCTGCGCCGATTACCAAAACCTTGCTCATCTTACCGTTCTTTGCAACATGGATTCGTTAGCGCACGCATATAGGGGTCTTTTATGACAGGACAAGAATTGCTCTCACCCACACGCAAACCGACGCGCGAGGGTGTGCTGCGCGCGATGGAGAAGGTTGCTGCGATATTGCCCAAGACGCCCTTATTGCCGCTCGAAGTCGATGGCGTTACGATATGGTGTAAGGCCGAAATGCTTCAGCCCATCGGCTCGTTCAAAATCCGCGGTGCGTGGCACCGGTTGAGCGACTTGGACGATGAGCAACGCGCTAGGGGCGTTGTCGGCGTATCGAGCGGCAATCATGCGCAGGGTGTCGCGTGGAGCGCCAAGCGGCTTGGCATATCAGCAACAATCGTCATGCCATCGAATGCACCGCAGATGAAGCTGACGGCGACAAGGGAGCTTGGCGCCGAAGTTGTACTGTACGACCGCGCCACCGAATCGCGGGATGATGTAGCCGCTGAATTGATTGCGAAGACCGGAAGGACTTTGGTCCACGCTTTCGGCGACCCTTGGGTTATAGAAGGTCAGGGGACTGCCGGTATTGAAATTGCCGCACAACTCGCCGATTTAGGAATAGGTGGACCCGATCAGATCGTGTCATGTTGTGGCGGCGGAGGACTGGCATCCGGCCTTTCTTTGGCCTGTCCAGATGCGGAGATTGCCATCGTCGAACCTGAAGGCTGGGACGACATCATCCGTTCACTTGCAGCAGGAGAAATACTTCCGGTAGATGATTTGACGTATCCAACCACCTGCGACGCGTTGCAGACGCCGCAAACATATCCAATCAATTTCGAAGTTTTACGCCAGCGCGTTTCCAAAGGCGTCGCTGTCATCACCGAAGAAGTCGCCGCCGCCATGCGGTTGGTGTTCGAAAAATTGCATCTGGTTGTCGAACCCGGCGGAGCAGTGGCTTTAGCCGCTGTTCTCGCAGGTAAGGTTGAGGTCAAGGGCATCACTGCGGTCACGCTTTCGGGTGGTAATGTCGATACGGTGATGTTCACCAAAATGATCGGCAGCAACTGACGAGTCCGAAAAGCATCACAAAAGCCAAATAAGGGCGTCACATTGCTCGCTTATGCCTGACACATGTTCAAGCATAAGGGGGCCGCAAAATTGGCGCAGGCGAAAAACACCAAGATTGAAGAAGCAGTTGTCCGGCATGAGGGCGAGGCTCCGCAAAAGCTGCTCGACAAGGCCTTTGCTTTTGCCTTTCGCGGGCTGGTCTATGCCCAAATCTGGGAAGACCCCGTTGTTGATATGGAAGCGCTGGCCATAGAACCGGGCCACCGCATCGCGACGATCGCCAGCGGGGGTTGCAATGTCTTTTCGTACCTGACCGCCGACCCAGCCGAAATCATCGCGGTTGACCTGAACACCGCGCATGTTGCGCTTAACAAACTAAAGCAGACTGCGCTGACCAACATCCCAGATTACCCCTCGTTCCGCCGTTTCTTCGCCGATGCCGACACCCGCGCCAATATTCGGGTATACAAAGCGCATGTGCAGCCACATCTGGACGAAACGAGCCGCCGCTATTGGGAAGGCCGGGATCTGGTGGGGCGTCGGCGCATCAACGGTTTTGCCACCGGCGTCTACAAACGCGGCCTGCTCGGCGGATTTATCGGGGTAGCGCATTTGCTAGCGCGGCTGCACCGCATTGATCCCACGGTATTGCTCGAGGCGAAAAATTTGGAGGAACAGCAGGCGATCTTCGATGCAAAGCTCGCACCGATGTTCGACCGCAAGTTCATCCGATGGATCACAGACCAGCGCTCGTCATTGTTCGGCCTTGGCATCCCGCCCGCGCAATATGACGCACTCGCGGGCGACAACCGCATGGCCGATGTGCTGCGCGCGCGCCTGAAGAAGCTGAGCTGCGATTTCGATCTCAAAGACAATTATTTCGCATGGCAGGCCTTTGGCCGTGGTTATGGCAAGGGCGCGGACATGCCATTGCCGCCCTATTTGCAGGAGGCCAACTACGGCGCAGTCAAATCGCGGGCCGGCCGGGTAAGCATGCGTCACGCCAATATGACCGACATGTTGGCTGATTCAGCCGATGCGAGTTTCGACCGGTATATTTTCCTCGATGCGCAAGACTGGATGACCGATGCGCAGTTGACGGCGTTGTGGACCGAAGTCACCCGCACCGCGCGTCCGGGTTCAAGAGTGTTGTTCCGCACCGCTGCTGAACCCAGCTTGTTGCCGGGTCGTTTGCCCGATGCGATTCTAGACAGGTGGGAGTATCGAGCCGAAGATTCTCTCGACTATACCGCACGCGACCGCTCGGCAATTTATGGCGGCGTCCATCTGTACGTTCTGAAGGACTGACGCGATGCAGGCACTGACAGGCGATCATGCAGGCTTGATGGACGATGTTTATCGCGGGCAGCGGCATATTTACGACCTAACGCGGAAATATTATCTGCTTGGCCGCGACCGTTTGATCGACGCCATAGATGTACCCGGCGGCGGTACATTGCTCGAAATCGGATGCGGAACGGGACGCAATCTAGCGCAGATTGCCCGAAAATGGCCAGAAGCGAGGCTCTATGGCCTCGATATCTCGGAGGAAATGCTGAAATCAGCTGCACTCAATTTGCGCCGTGCTGGGTGCATCGACAAGACTGTATTGGGCCGCGCCGATGCCGCGCATTTCGACGCACTGGCGCTATTTGGCAGAGCCCGTTTCGACCGGATCATGTTTTCCTACACCTTGTCGATGATACCCGACTGGCAAGGCGCGTTGCGGCAGGCAGCAGCTTTGCTATCGACTCAAGGCAGCATCCATATTGTCGATTTTGGAATGCAGGACCGATTGCCGGACTGGTTTAGGCAGGCACTGCTTGCTTGGCTTGCCAAGTTCCACGTCGCACCGCGCGCGGGATTGCAAGAGTATACGCAAGAACTGGGCAGAGAAATCAAGCGCACAGTAGGAATAACCGAACCTTATCGCGGCTATGCCCAGACAATCGTGATCGGCTAAATCAAGCGGCTTCCGCGACCCGCAGTTCCATCCGGTCCCAGATTTCAGCCAATGCTGCTGTCAACTCACGCATCATGGCTTCGTCATGGAAAGGCCCGGGCGTAAACCGCAGACGTTCTGTACCACGCGGCACGGTGGGATAATTGATCGGCTGCACATATACGCCATATTCGGCAAGCAATATGTCACTGATCTTCTTCGCTTTGATCGGGTCGCCGACCATCAGCGGGACGATATGTGTCTCGCTGTGCATCACTGGAAGCCCCGCATCGGCCATCAGTGTCTTGAGCATCGAGGCATGCGCCTGCTGTGCCTCGCGTTCGTCGCTCGATGCCTTTAGATGCTTTACCGACGCCAGAACGCCCGCAACCAAAACGGGTGACAGCGAAGTAGTGAAGATGAACCCAGGGGCATAAGACCGGATAACATCGACGATGCGTTGGTCGGCCGCAATATAGCCGCCCATCACGCCAAATGCCTTGCCCAGCGTGCCTTCAATGATGGTCACACGGTCAGCGACACCGTCGCGTTCGGTAATGCCGCCGCCGCGCGCGCCGTACATGCCGACGGCGTGGACTTCATCGCAATACGTCAGTGCGTTATATTTGTCGCCAAGGTCGCAAATCGCGGCAATCGGCGCAACGTCACCGTCCATCGAATAAACGCTTTCGAACGCAATCAATTTCGGTGTTTCGGGATCGTCTGCAGCCAGTAACTCTTCCAAATGCGCCAGATCATTATGCTTCCAAACCCGCTTTTCGCAGCCTGCGTTGCGGATGCCCGCAATCATCGATGCGTGGTTCAATTCGTCGGAATAAATGATGCAGCCTGGCAAAACCTTAGCTAGCGTCGACAGCGTAGCGTCATTCGAGACATAGCCCGAAGTGAACAGCAAAGCGCCATCCTTGCCATGCAAATCAGCCAGTTCTGCCTCAAGCTCAACATGATAATGCGTATTGCCGCCGATGTTGCGCGTTCCGCCTGAACCAGCGCCGACGTCATGCAATGCTTCTTCCATCGCTGCGGTGACTTTGGGATGCTGTCCCATACCGAGATAGTCATTCGAGCACCACACAGTGATCGGCTTCGGTCCGTTGTGCCCGGCAAAACAGCGCGCATTCGGGTAAGCGCCTTTGTTTCGCAAAATGTCGATGAACACACGGTAACGACCCTCGGCGTGAAGCCGGTCAATCGCTTTGTCGAAAACTGCATCGTAATTCACGGAATTCTAACCCCGGTCTAGCGCCGCATCTGCAGCATTTCGTCGCCTGTAATCGCCGGAAAAGGAAAAATCCAGCGCGAACGACTTGCAACAAGCGCCGTTCGCTCGAGTCCAATGCGATATTTTCGTTCAGAGTGATTTGATCTGTGTCAAACCATGATCCGCAAGCGCCGGACGAAGACTTTCAACATCGCCAACTGCTCCTGTAGTGACGAAAATGCCTTCCGGTCTTTCGACAGGCCAAGTCTGGCCATGCGTCACATGCGCAATTCGCCGAGCTATACCAGCTGCGCCATCGACAAACCGCATCTTGGGCGAAATGGCTCTAAGCTCGTCCGCAACAAGCGGGAAATGCGTGCATCCCAGCGCAACGACATCTAGCCTGTCGCCATCGGGATGATTGGTCAATCCGCGCATGGCATCGGCGTAAATTTCCGGGTCTACAGACTCGCCACGTAGTTTGGACTCGGCTGCATGAACCAGCTCTGGCGCGGCATGACGCAGCAGCGTCATTCCCGCCGCATGGTCGCTTTGCAGTCTGTCAACATAGGGCTGGCGTATTGTTGCCGCTGTCCCAAGCAATCCGATAACTCCCGTGCGCGTTGTTTCGTTAGCAGGTTTGATCGCAGGGACTGTCCCTACCACCGGCACATCCAGCGCCGCCCGCACATGGCCAAGCGCAATGGTGCAAGCCGTGTTGCACGCGATGGTCACCAAGCGCGGACGGTAGCGTTCGACCAGGCGCCCCAACAACGCAGGAACACGCGCGGCAATTTCGGCCTCGCTTTTGGTGCCGTAGGGTAAGCCCGCGTAATCGGCGGCATAGATAATCGGCGCGTCGGGTAGTTTTTCGCGAACGGCACGCAGAACAGACAGGCCGCCTATCCCTGAATCGAAAATCAGCAACGGAGCTTCAGGCGTTGGCGATGACATGTTGCGCTGTTATCTATCGGTGTAGCACAACGCAAGCTGAGCAGCCTTGAGCAATGAGAACAAAACAGCTACGCGAGTGAAATATTTAGAGGATTCGGTTGGTGACTGATTTTTGGGTGGGCACGATATCGGCGCTGGTACTGGGCTACTTGCTCGGCTCAATTCCGTTTGGCCTGTTGCTTACCAAATTCACCGGCGGCGGCGATATCCGTAGCATCGGTTCCGGCAATATCGGCGCAACCAACGTGCTGCGAACCGGGCGCAAGGGGTTGGCTGCGCTGACGCTGTTGCTCGATTTGCTGAAAGGCTTTTTCGCCGTTTGGCTGGCGCAGCGGTATTTCGCTGGCAGCGAAGCGATTGCCGCTGCCGGGGCATTTTTCGGGCATCTTTACCCCGTCTGGCTTAATTTCCAGGGCGGCAAGGGCGTCGCAACTTACGCCGGGATAATGTTCGGGCTGCTTTGGCAGGGCGGCGTCATCTATGCCGTGACGTGGATTGGCGGATTGCTGATTTTCCGGATTTCATCGGTAGCTGGATTGCTCGCGGCACTGGTCGCGCCGCTAGCCGCCGCATATTTAGGACGTTATGATCTCGTCGCGATGCTCGTTGCGTGTTCGCTGATCATCTTCTGGAAGCATCGGACGAATATCGAAAATTTAATCAACGGAACCGAGCCCCGCATCGGCCAAAGCAAAAGCTGAACGAAAAAATGGGAGGTGGCCAAGATCAGTTCGATAAGCTGCGCCTCATCCGGTCACCCAATATCGGGCCAGTGAATTACCGGCAGCTGATCGCTCGTTTCGGTTCGGCAGGGGCGGCTTTGGTTGCCTTGCCCGACCTCGCGAGGCGCGGTGGCGGAAAGTCGGCGGTCGTTGCGGACCCTCGCCTGATCGAGCAGGAAATGAAGTCCGTAGCGGCTGCTGGCGCGCGATATCTGTTTCTGGATGACGCAGATTATCCGGAGCTACTTGCCCATCTCGACAACGCACCGCCGGTGATGACGTTCAAGGGCGATCTGGGTTTTCTGTCGCGATCCAGCATAGCGATGGTCGGCGCGCGCAACGCGTCGGCAGGGGCATGCCGATTTGCGCGACAACTGGCATACGAGCTTGGCCAGAACGATTTCACTGTCATCTCGGGGCTAGCACGCGGAATAGACACCGCCGCGCATGCTGGATCAATCGACAGCGGTACCGTGGCGATTATCGCGGGCGGAATCGATGTCGTGTACCCGCCCGAAAACCGTGATTTGCAGCATGCTATCGCCGAACGCGGTCTGCTGATTGCCGAACAGCCGCCCAGCACCGAGCCCCGCGCACGCCATTTTCCATATCGCAACCGCATAATCGCCGGACTAGCTATGGGAACGGTTGTGGTCGAAGCGGCACCTAAGTCCGGCTCGCTAATTACCGCGAGGTTGGCGGCAGAAGCGGGCAGGGAAGTCATGGCGGTTCCAGGTTCGCCGCTTGATCCGCGCTCGCACGGGTGTAACCAGTTGATACGCGAGGGCGCGACTTTGGTTCAAAATGCCGCCGAAATCGCCGAGCTCGTCACCCCGCTCGATTTCCGGATGAAACCCCGCCGAACACAGCCGCCCGTTGCAGCGTTTGCTGGCGACGGCGATAGTTCCGACCGTAAAGGGGTCATCGACCTGATGGGAATGACCTATGTTTCCGTCGATGAGCTGGTACGTCAATCGGGCAGCAGCCAGTCGGTTGTCCAAATGGTGCTACTCGAAATCGAGCTGGCAGGTAAATTGGAGCGCGGGGCGGGCGGCAAGGTTCGTTTGGCGGCCTGAATTTTTGGTCTTGACGACACCCCTTTAACCCCATCAGCCTATACGCGTACGCGAGAGATTTTAGAAAAGCTTATATTATCATGCAATTAGTCATCGTTGAATCACCTGCAAAAGCCAAGACAATCGAGAAATATCTGGGGCCTGGTTACAAGGTGCTGGC
>JBGSVG010000423.1:0-3238 GCA_041753095.1 Sphingorhabdus sp.
GATGATCGTCATCGCCTGCCATCTCGATAGCTGGGACTTGGGCACTGGCGCGATCGATGATGCAGCCGGATGCGGGATCATTACTGCGGCGGCGTTGAAGGTCGCTCAACCGAAAAGAACCATCAGGCTTCTTTGGGCTGGCGCAGAGGAAGTCGGCATCTGGGGCGGCAAGGACTATGGCGCAAAACATGCCAATGAACCGCATGCGCTCGCGATGGAATCCGATTTCGGCGCTGGCAAAATCTGGGCCGTCGACTTTCTTCTGCCGGAAAGCGCGAAGGGTCTGAAAGCACAAATAACAGCCGCGCTCGCGCCATTAGGGGTAGTTCCGCGCCAGCAACCGGCTGGCGGTGGAGCCGACATCGGTGCGATTATCGCGGCCCAGAAACTGGGTATCATCGACCTTCAGCAGGACGGCACGAAATATTTCGATCTTCACCACACGCCGGACGACACGCTCGACAAAATCGATAAGACAGAACTGCGCCAGAATGTAGCGGCTTGGGCAGCAACGCTGTCGCTGGTTGGTAATTATGACGGCGAATTGAAGCCTGAACCAAAATGAGAGAAACTGCTTACCCGTTGGCAGTCATTGCCATTTTAGCCCTTGCCGGGTGCGCAGAGGAACCGACCGTTAAAGATGCGGACAAGGCAGTTGCTGCTTCCGATCAGGACGAAGTAAAAAAGAGGAAACTGTCGATTGAACAGGCAGCAGAAGAAGCCACAAAACTGATTGAGGAAGACGCACGCAAAGAAACAGAAGCCAGCAGCCCAACTTCGGATTCAGAGTGATGGGCTGCTATTTTCGTCCTTAGAGCAGGAACCTGCCGGATGATTGATAAAGATGTGCCCTTGCGTTAGCTGGACCTGGTTCAGCAGGCGGGTGAGGCTATATCGTGAACGAACGGCATTCAGTCAAACCGGCCTTACTTTTTGCCTTTGCGGTTTTTGCGAGCGGCGTATTTTGCATCCCGATCCGTTTTCCGTTCCTCGTCCGATTTTTGTGACACCGCTGCTTCTGCAGCTGCGATGTCGGCTGCGCGATCACGCTTTTGTGCTTTTTCTAGATTGCGAGCGGCTATCTTGTCTTTGCTTGCCTGAATTTGCGCAGCTTCCCGAGCCTTGGCGGCTTCGCGACGTTCCGTCAGCGTTGCCTCGTCGACTGGCTGCTTCGCCCGAAGCTGCTCCAATGCGACTCGTTTTGCTTTATTTGCCAGTGCTGTTCGGTCTTGAAATGTAGGCTCTTTATACGACGACATAGAAATGATATTTCCGCTTGCTGTTTGGCGACCGCTATTTGGGCCGGACAAGGCTAAATAGGTCCCTGCGCATAATTGGAAAGGGCAAAAATGCTCTCAATCGCGCGATTCACAAACATGGAACATGTGCTACGCGCAAGTAAGGCTTAGCTGGCCATCGTTTGTTCGGTTGCATGGCGCTTTCTTCGCAATCACTTTTATTTGTCTGAACGATGAGAAAAATCCATCACAGAAGCTCTCGACTCCGGTCCGTCGATCTGCTGATATGTTGAGGATATGCGAGTTACAGCGCAACGTAAGGGGGAGCGTAATGGGCCAAGCAGGGAATGCGTTAGCGTCACAGTTTGTAGATCGCCAAACGCTTCATCACTTCGAAAAGCATTTTATGTCGCCAGAAATTTATCGGCGCCACGACATCTCTGTTCGTCAGTTTGACTTAGCCCGCTTTATTTCTAATGAAATCGTACCCCGGCTTGTGCATCTGCACACAGAAGCCGTGCCCAACGCACCTTCGATCGATATATTGATTGATGCCCTTATGCCAAGCGACGCGGAGATCGACGCGCTAGCGCATATTGTTCTGGGTAACGACCTCGAAGCTGCAGCCACCTATGTCACGATTATGCGCGATCGCGGATTATCGATGGAGGCGTTGTACATAGAGTTGCTTGAACCGACCGCTCGTTATTTGGGCGAAATGTGGGATCGAGACGAATGTGATTTTATTGACGTTACAATTGGAGTCGGACGCCTTCAAAAACTACTCGCCATCTTTAACGACACCTATACCCTGCCCCAACTCGAAACCCGACGCCGGGTGCTAATGGCAACAACTCCCGGCAACCAGCATTCGTTTGGTGCCTCAATGATCGAACGGCTATTGTCTGCCGCTGGCTGGCAAGTCGATGCAGAATATTCAGGTGACGCGGATGAAATTATAAATGCTGTAAGTGAGGATTGGTTTGCTGTTATCGGTCTAACTGCTGGATCAGATCGGCAATTGGACGCGCTTAAATCAATCATAATTGAAATTCGGGAAAAGTCGCAAAATACAGCTATTGGTATCATGGTAGGCGGGCCGATGTTTATAGAAAACCCTGCTATTGCGTCCGCCATAGGAGCAGATGCCACTGCACCTAATGCACCTACTGCGGTCTTGGCAGCACAAAAGCTGTTTGACCTAGCTGTTCCCAGTTGGCGTCCGGACATATAGCAAGGAATCCTGCTATTGATTGTCAAGTCGACAGGAGCTCTGCCTCGCCATTGTTGACGTTGTACTGACAAGACAGGCCAGTGGATGGCAAGACAAAGAGTGCGCAGCCTCGACAATATTGAGTATAGCCAGTTCTATGTCGCAAGGCCTTGAAGCCATATTTTTAGAGAATCGCGAGCCGCTTTTGCGGTTCCTTCGCGCGCGCGGTGCGGGCGATCGGGCAGATGACCTGGTACAAGATGTCTGGCTACGCGCAACCGCGTCGGCGATGGGACCCATAACCAACCCTAAAGCCTATCTTTTTCGTGTCGCCCACAATTTGATGATCGACAATCACCGTGCAGATACGCAGCGTGTCCAAAGAGAGAACAACTGGTCTGACGCTCTCGGAAACGAAGACATTGGCGTATCTAACGAACCTTCTATCGAGCAAAGTCTAATAGCGCGTGGGATGCTTAACCGCGCACAGAGCGTCCTTGATGAGCTCGGTGAACCAACCACGACAATTTTCAGGCGTTTCAGGATTGATGGTGTCGCGCAAAAGAGCATAGCCAACGATCTTGGCGTCAGCCTCGCGACGGTGGAAAAGCATTTGCAGAAGGCATATCGCGCAATGCTGGCGCTGAAAAAGGAGTTCGATACGGAATGACCAACATGACTCCGTCTTGGTGCTGAAGGATAAATGATGTCGGCAAATGGTTCATTAATTGAGGAGCAGGCAATTGCTTGGACCATTCGTGCGCGCGATCCAGACTTCGACGACTGG
>JBGSVG010000424.1:0-3773 GCA_041753095.1 Sphingorhabdus sp.
CTGGAAAGACCGGCTGTTCGGTGGTTTCAAGAAAACCTCGACAAAGCTTACCGAAAATATAACCGGCCTTGTCACCAAGGCGAAGCTTGAACCGCAAGATTTGGACGAGATCGAGGATGCCCTGATCGCGTCCGACCTAGGGCCCGCAATGGCCGCACAGATCCGCGAAAAAATTGCCGCCGGTCGATTCGACAAAGGTATTGATGCAGAAGGCATTCGCCAAATTGTCGAAGATGAAATCGCCGCTGTTCTGGCCCCAGTTGCTGCGCCATTGGAAATAGACGCCTTCCCTCGCCCACAAGTGATATTGGTGATTGGCGTGAACGGCTCAGGCAAAACCACCACCATTGCCAAGCTGGCACATTTGTTTCTTGAGCAGGATTATGGTGTCATGCTGGCAGCGGGTGACACGTTCCGGGCGGCCGCTATCGGGCAATTGAAAGTGTGGGCCGACAGGATTGGCGTTCCCATCGTCACCGGTCCCGAAGGCGGCGATGCAGCCGGAATTGTCTTTGACGCGGTAAAAAAAGCGACGGCCGAGGGCATCGATGTCCTGATCGTCGACACTGCGGGCCGTTTGCAAAACAAGCGCGAACTGATGGATGAGCTCGCCAAAATTCGCCGCGTCCTTGGGCGGTTGAACCCCGCAGCACCGCATGATGTCGTGCTGGTGCTCGACGCCACCACGGGGCAAAATGCGTTGTCGCAAATCGAGATATTCAAGGAAGTCGCCGACGTGACGGGATTGGTAATGACAAAATTGGACGGCAGCGCGCGGGGCGGAATTTTGGTCGCGGCGGCCAAGCAATTCGGCCTGCCTATCCACGCAATCGGGGTTGGCGAAACGATTGATGACCTCCGCCCGTTCAATGCGCAGGATCTTGCGCGCGCGATCAGTGGTGGTGCGCAATGAACGAAACCGCGCCTGCCAAGAAGCCCTCGGGCACTCTAAGCTTCGCTCTGGATTTCGGTCCTCTGCTGCTCTTTTTCGTAGCATCAAAATTAGGCAGTTCGAAAGACGACCCCACGCAGGGAGCCATCGTCGGTACAGCAACATTCATGATAGCGATTATCGTTGCGGTCATCATCTCCAAGGTAAAAATCGGCAAGATTTCGCCGATGCTGAAACTGACCGCAGCACTCGGCGTTTTTTTCGGGGCCCTCACGATCTGGTTCCATGACGAGCGCTTCATCCAAATCAAGCCGACAATAATCTATGCATTCTTCGCGTTGCTTCTGCTTGCGGGTTGGGCGCGGGGCAAGGCGATGCTGAAATATGTTCTCGAACATGCTTATGATGGTTTGAACGAAACAGGATGGCTCAAATTGTCGTTGAGCTGGGGTCTGTTCTTTACTGCTTTAGCCGTCGCAAATGAGGCGATGCGCGCATTCGTGTCATTCGATACCTGGCTGAGCCTAAAGGTATGGGGCGTGACCGCCCTAACCTTCCTGTTTGCGATGGCCAACATCCCGATGCTGATGCGGCATGGCCTGAAACTGGGCGACGACACCGAAGTGCCGCCGCAAGGTTGAACCAGTTTATTGGTCTGCCCGGCTGACGCCTTTGCCGTCGAGATTTTGAGTAACGAATTCCCAATTAATAGCCTTGTCCAGCAAAGCACCGACATAGTCGGGTCGGGCATTGCGATAATCAATGTAATATGCGTGCTCCCACACGTCGATCGTCAGCAACGGCTTCATCTCGTGCACCACCGGCGAATCTGCGTCGTGTAGCGAGGTGATTTTCAGTCTATCCTTTTCGAGCACCAGCCACGCCCAACCGCTGGCAAAATGGCCTACAGCTTCGGCTTTCAGTTTCTCAAGCATATCTTCGTGACTGCCGAATTCGTCAGCAATCAAATCTTTCAGTTTTCCTGAAGGTGTCTGCTTTTCGGGTGACAGGCACTGCCAGTAAAAGCTGTGGTTCCACAGCTGTGCCGCATTGTTGAATAACGGCTTGTTGCCGCTATCGTTCGCTGCGGTAATGACCTTGCTCAGACTTGCGCCTGACAACTTGCCGTCCTTCGCCGCCAGCTCGTTGGTTTTATCGACATAGGCTTTGTGATGCTTGCCGTGATGATATTGGAATGTTTCGGTAGAGATGATTTCGCCGAAAGCGTCTGCGGCATAAGGCAGGTCGGGAAGGGTAAACGTCATGATGATTTCCTTCGAAAGGGGGACATCGATGAAACCACCTGCACTACCGAGCGTTCCATCACGCCCCATCGATTTGGCAGAAAATATGTGACAATTGTGGGGTGTCGGGTTAGGCACAGCGCGATCAGGGGCAAAACCGCCTGAACATTACAGGAGGAAAAATGGCAAAGTTTTTTGGAAATCTGCATCTGGTGCTAGTGGCGGGCTTCGCTTTAGCATTCGCGCTGATGGTTGGTGTTGATGCCGAGGGCGTCACAGCGCAGTCGATTACGCGATGGCTACACACATTTGTTGGGATTGTCTGGATTGGCCTCCTCTATTATTTCAACTTCGTGCAAATCCCAACAATGCCCAAAATTCCGGCAGAGCTGAAACCGGGCATTTCGAAGCATATCGCGCCGTCTGCGCTTTTCTTCTTCCGCTGGGGCGCAGCGGCAACCGTTTTGTTCGGCCTGATCATCGCCGTTCAAGCCGGTTACGCGCATCAGGCATTCACATTGCAGGATCCGTCCAAGCTGATCGGTGTTGGTATGTGGCTGGCAATAATCATGGCGTTCAACGTCTGGTTCATCATCTGGCCGAACCAGAAGAAAGCACTGGGCATTGTAGAGGCAGACGATGCAGCCAAGGCCAAGGCAGCCACAACCGCGATGATGACATCGCGTTTGAACACATTGCTGTCGATCCCGATGCTCTATTGCATGGTTACAGCCAACGGCGGCTGATCCTTCGGATATTCAAATTCAAAAGAGGGCGGCTTCGGTCGCCCTTTTTATTATCCTAAAAGGTCATGTTTTTTCAGCGTATGGCGTAACTGGTCGTAACTGAGATTAAGCGCCTTCGCGGTCTGTCGCTGATTGTACCGGCATTTTGCAAGAGCCTGTTCCAGTACCGCTTTTTCGTATTTTTCAGTAGCTTCGCGAAAATCTGTAACATCAACAGCCTGGCTCAAATCGGTCGAGAAACGCGCTTCGTGCCCGCTATCGCTATCTACTGTCGCGTGCGTTGACGCAGAAGTGGCAATGCCGCTCCTCCAAGGACTTTCGAACGGATCGAACTGGATATAGTCAACAGGTTGGCTAGGATCAGCCCAGCGGTAGACGGCGCGCTCGATGACATTGCGCAGTTCGCGGACATTGCCCGGCCACAAATGATTCTCCAGCGCTCGGGTGGCGACTTCGCCGAAACCAGGCCAACCCTCCCAGCCCAGCTCTGCTGCCATTTTACGACCGAAATACTCCGACAGAACTTCCACATCGCCCTCACGCACGCGCAAAGGCGGCAAGGTTACGACTTCGAAAGAAAGCCGATCCAACAGGTCAGCGCGAAATTTTCCGGCTTCAACCATATTTGGCAAATGCTCGTTCGTGGCAGCCACTATCCGTACATCAACGCGCACGGGTCTTGAGGAGCCAATCCGCGTGACCTCGCCATATTCCACCGCGCGCAACAGACGTTCCTGCGCGCCCATGCTAAGCGTGCCCAGCTCATCCAGAAACAGCGTGCCGCCATCGGCCTCTTCGAAACGCCCTTCGCGCGCGCGGGTCGCACCTGTAAACGCGCCAGCTTCATGACCGAACAGTTCAGCCTCAATCAGAGTCTCGGGCAAGGCAGCG
>JBGSVG010000425.1:0-4843 GCA_041753095.1 Sphingorhabdus sp.
GTCGTCGATGGGCCGACCGAACAACAGGCCAAAAGTGTCGACGCCGCGCATTTCCTTCTCGCGCAACGCCGCCTCCAGCCGGTCGAGTTGCTCGTGATGCCCCGATGCAAGCTTGTCGAGACGCACATGCACGCCCTTGAAAGGAAAGCCGTGCGCGGGCAGCACCAGCATATCCTCTGGCAGAGCGGCCCTGAATTTGGCAATCGACGCCAACCATTCAGCGAGCGGATCGGCCTCAGGTTCGCTATCCATTATCGATACGTTGGAGGTGATACGCGGCAATATCTGATCGCCGGCGATTATCACTCCGTTCTGATAATCGACCATACAGGCATGTTCCGGCGTATGCCCGCCGCCAGTCATAATCTGCCATTCGCGATTACCGACGCGGACAACAGCTTTATCATCCAGCCTGTGATGTCCGGTGGGAAGGCGCGAGACTGCGCGGGCAAAATTTCCCCAACCGCCCTTGCGCATCTGCTCGATACGCTCGTCGTCATACCCGTAAAATTTGCGGCGGATCACGATTTCCTCGGGTGGATGCTCCCTTACGTCAACGCTCATCAATCGCGCCAGCAGCCATTCGGTGCGGTTCATCCACACCGGCACCTTGAACTTGTTGGCGAGCCAACCGGCGCAACCGACATGGTCAGGGTGGAAATGCGTAACAAATATCCGCGTCAATTGCCGCTCGGACAACACGCCAGCAAACATCGATTTCCAGTAATCGACCACATTGGGCAAAAAGAGCCCGGTATCGGCAATTGCGTAGCCGTTACCATCCGGCGCATCATCGTCAAGCAGCCACATATTGATGTGATTGAGACTACCCGGCACGGGCATCCGCGTCCAACCAAGATCGGGCGCAAGATTATAGATTTCGCCATATCCTGGAGCATGATCGCCGAGCGGATAGGTCAGGCCTCTCAGCTCCTTGGCTTCAAACCCGTGGTCGACCAGTGACATATCATATGCGGGGGGAGCTTTTGTGGCCATCCCCCGGTCCGTGCCTTAATCGCGCGATTAAGGCAATGGTGACGTTAGGGAAGGTGGCGACGTCTGGAACATTGTGATGAGCGTCGTCTGGTGATCGAGCGAAGCGCGACAGGTGTCGACGTACCGGTACATCTTTTCACCATCGCGTTCATGGTCATCTCATTAACATGATGCTCTAAATGTTGACGATTACCGACAATAAGGGAGATCGCATAATGTGGTTCCGGTTCAGCTTTTTTGCTCTTGTTGCGGCGATATATTTTTGGCCAATGACAGCTGACGCTCAAACTTTCGTATGCCCGAGCGGCCCCGGTCCGGGCGAGATCCAGGTTGGCACTACCGGCGGTTCGGGTGGCGTTGCTGTTATTCCGATCTGCGCATCCAACGGCGAAGAAAATTCAGCCGAAGATCCGGAAGTTTGGGAAAAGCGCTGGGGCGCTGTTGCTACAGGTGGTGGTGGTTTTGGTGCTGTTACAGATATGCGTTCTGAAAAGCAGGCCAAAAAGCTGGCACTTGCACAGTGCAAAGGAAATAAGGCTGGTGACCCAAGCAAGTGCAAAGCTTTTACGTACTACAACCAATGTGTAGCGATCACCGTGGGCCCAACCCGTCACTTTATTCAAAGCGCCGTAGATCTGCAAACAGCAGAATCTTTAGCTATGCAGTCATGCCAAGCGGTATCTGACGGGTGCAGCGTTTACTATAACGGCTGCAGTTATGCGCAGCGGGTCAATTGACAATCGCGGCTCTGGTTTCGCCATGCCGCGAGGCACAAGCGCCGCACATAAAGGATTTTCGCAATGCAATATTTCCGTTTGAGCGTGCTGAGTTTACTGGGCCTCGTAGCGGCTGGACTATATTGGCCGATGACCGCTGACGCCCAAACATTCGTGTGTCCGAACGGCCCTGGTCCCGGCGAGAATCAGGTCGGCATGACCGGCGGATCGGGCGGAATTGCGGCGATTCCGATCTGTGCATCAGACGGTAGCGAAGACTCATCAGACGCGGATTCACCCCCAGCCGGTCCGGAGTGGGAAAGCCGTTGGGGCGCCATCGCGCGCGGAAAAGCCGGCGGATGGGGCGCCGTCACAGATATGCTCAGCGAAAAAATTGCCGCCAAGTCAGCGTTGCGCCAATGCAAAGCCAGCGCCAACACCAAAAATGCCGAGTGCAAGGTTTGGCTGACTTATTTCGATCAATGTGCCGTATATGTCTGGGGAACGGCAGGCGGAATATCATCATCGGCGGTCGACGAGCAAACTGCCAGCGAACGTGCACTGGCGCTTTGCCGCGAGACGTCAAACGACTGCGAAATTCTCTACAGCGCTTGCAGTTTACCAAAGCGCATCAATTGATCTTCAGCAGGTTCGAAAAATTACCGCTTTCGCTGGTCGACTGCTTATTCGCCAGCCTTCTTGAATAGCGTATCCGCCGTCAATTCGGGCTTCGCACCTTCGTCCTCTTCGCCATTCAGCGCGGCTTCGGCCTTACGGGCGGCTTCGGTGCGTTCGGCGCGCAGTTCTTCGATAAGCGCTTCACGGTCGGTCCCAAGCCGTGCGTCATTGGCGGCGGTGTTGTCGATGCCGGCCTTCTTTGCCATGCGGTTGACGATTGCATCGAGTTCGCGCTGCGAGGTGAGACCCAATGTGACCGGATCCTTCGCTTGAATTTCAGCGATGTTCCAGTGGCTGCGCTCGCGTATGGCGGCAATCGTATTGCGCGTGGTCCCGATAAGCTTACAGATCGCACCGTCAGAAATTTCAGGGTGATTCCGCAGCAACCAAGCGATACCGTCGGGCTTGTCCTGACGCTTCGACACCGGCGTGTAGCGTGGTCCCTTGGTGCGGCGGACCTGATCAGGGCCGACCGACATCTTCAAAACATAATCCTCGTCAGCCTGACCCTTTTCGATTTCTTCCATCGCGAGTTCGCCCGCGTGGACAGGGTCGCGTCCGGTATATTTCGAACCGGTCATGTCATCGGCCATCGCCTGAACTTCAAGGATGTGAATTCCGCAAAACTCGGCAATTTGCGAGAAGCTGAGTGCCGTGTTGTCAACCAGCCAAGCGGCGGTCGCATGTGGCATCAAAGGGGTGGCCATGTCTTTTGCTCCAATAATAAGGGCCGCCCCTTACCGGAGCGGCCTGAATGTGTTGGCTACGGTATTAGGCCAAGTTCCCCTTGTCGGCAAGCCGCAATCAGCGATGATCCTTGCACTCGCAATAGTACAGGTGCATTCACCGCGATTGTAGGGAGAAATTGATGAAGCGAGTGCTCAAATGGCTTGGTATAATCTTGCTTGTGGCGATCGCGACGCTATTTTTCTGGGGCTATGCGCCGGATACCGATGCTGGTGCGATGAAAGCCAAATATGGCGGCGGCACATCACGTTTTGTCGAACTGCAACCCGGTTTGAACGTTCATTACCGCGACGAAGGCAAGCGCGACGGGCGGGTTGTGGTGCTTATCCACGGCTCCAATGCATCGCTTCATACTTGGGAACCCTGGGTCAAACGGCTTGGCAATGATTACCGCATCATCAGTATGGATTTACCGGGGCATGGCCTGACCGGCGTTGATCCGGCCAGGACATATGACAACGCATCTTATGTCGGCGTAGTCGACCGGTTGCTGACTAAGCTCGGCGTTGGCAAGGCCGTAATCGGCGGCAATTCCATGGGTGGCGGCGTTTCCTGGATGTATGCTTTGGCGCATCCCGAAAAGACCGAAGCGTTGTTACTGGTCGACGCCGGCGGACAGCCACAAGCCAAGCCGGACGAATTACCCATCGGATTTCGGTTGATGCGGATGCCGGTTATCAAGGAAGCGGCACGCTTGATCGCACCGCGCAGTATATTCGAATCCAGCATCCAAAACACCATGAGTGTTCAGTCGAAAATCGACGATGCGTTGATCGACCGTTATTGGGAACTCAACCGTTACCCGGGCAATCGCGAAGCGACGATGAAACGCTTTTCGTCGCCCGGCAGTATGAAATCCGGAACGAAAGAACAATTGGCGACGATTAAGGTGCCAGTGATGATCATGTGGGGAGAAGAGGATAAACTCATCCCCGTAAGTTCGGCTCGGTGGTTTGCCGAAGCAATTCCGGGGGCAAAACTGGCAGTCTATCCGGATGTGGGTCATATCCCGATGGAGGAAGTGCCGGACCAAAGTGCTGCCGACGTAAAAGCGTGGCTGGACGCGTTGGCGCAGCCCGCCTCTTAGATTTCCAACACAATTTTGCCGACATGCTCGCCAGATTCCATATAGGCATGCGCAGCGGCGGCTTCGGCAAGCGGAAAGCTTTTGTCCATTTCGGGCCGTAGCTCTCCACCCGCCACCATGGGCCAAACGGTTCCATAAATCTCTTGCACGAGCAGCGCTTTGAACTCAGCAGAACGGGGGCGCAGCGTTGACCCTGTCAGGGTCAGGCGACGCATCATGATTTGCGCCATATTGATTTCCGCGACCATGCCACCCTGCACCGCAATGGTCACATGACGACCATCTTCGCGTAGGGCTTGCAGATTGCGCGGCACATAGCTGCCTGCAACCATGTCTAGTACGATGTGCACGCCCTGCCCATCGGTGATTTTCTTCACCTCTTCGACAAAATCTGCACTTTTGTAATTGATGGCATAATCAGCGCCCAGTGCCTTAGCGGCTGCGCATTTATCGTCGGACCCACAGGTCACTATCACCTTCAATCCAAACAGCTTACCCAGCTTGATCGCCATCGTGCCGATGCCGCTAGTGCCGCCATGAACCAGGATCGATTCGCCTTCGCAGGCGTAAGCGCGTTCGAACACATTGTGCCAGACGGTCATCAACGTCTCCGGCAACG
>JBGSVG010000426.1:0-3459 GCA_041753095.1 Sphingorhabdus sp.
CGCATCAACGGATTGCCCTCGTCTGCGTAGCTTTCAAACTTGGCACTATCGACATCGACAAAGTCCATGATGAAGCGGCCATCGAAACTATCGGGAACATATTGCGCCATCTGTCCGGAGAAGCAGAAAATGTGACTGATGTTGCCAGTTGAGAGCAGCCGTTCGACCCATTCCTGCATCGACCTGCTACCAAAGCTACGCACCGAAACCGGCTGACCAGTCAGCAACGCTTCGGCACCCGCCTGCCATTGCGGTTTGCTGCGCAATTCGACATGACTCGACGCAAGTATGCCATCCATTTCCTCTACAAAACCTATGTCGCGGGCGTCGTCGGCAAAGGTTGCGACATGCACCGGAGCCATTTCGCAGAGCCGTTTGAGGATATGATGCGACCGGATCTTGTCGCCGCGATCAGCTGGCCAGGGAATACGATGCGTGAGGAACAATATCTCGCGCATCAGCCCAGCCCTTTGGCAATCCACGGGCCTAACCGGTTGGCGACCGGCAACGGCAGTTTCTGCCACAAGGCAATTTGCGCTTTATATTTAGGGCTATTGGGATTGACGTCGCGTGGTTCCTGACCATCGGCAGTATGCACGGCATAAGCCATCGGCTCGGGTTCGAAGCCCCAGTTTTTCTTAAAATGGTAGGCGCCCGAATTCGTTTTCGAACGTCCGAAATCGAAATGCGTGCAGCCACGCTGCCGCGCGTGATTCATTAGCGCGTAATACATGACATCATTGGCGCGCAGGCGCCGCGCATCCCACACGCCGCCACCCCAATAAGGCATAACGGTTCCATAGTGATAGAGACTCAGTACGCTGGCGACTGGCCGACCTTCGGTGAGCACTGTGAGGATGTCGGCATCGTCGAATGCTTCGAGAACCGATGCCATCAGGGATTTTGGAAATACAGGCGTTCCGAGGTTGCGAACACTTTCGGCATAAACGGCGTACTGCCAATCAAGATCGCGCTGCCCGCGACCGGTTTCGACCTTCAGTCCATTCTCCAGCCCCTTGCGGACCTCGGCGCGCTGCTTGCGCGGTATGGCTAGAAGTTCGGCTTCGTCATCGGGCTGCAACGCCTTCAGGAAATTTGCGTGTGAGTCACGCTTCTCGATCCAGTCACCGCCGGCTAACGAACCGCCGCGCAGTTCGACGGTCGGACAACTCCACCGCTCAGCCAAATCGCAAATCGACATCGCAAGCCGCCGCGTTGCGGTTGGGCTGTTAGACAATATGCCCCCACCAACGGCAAAGCCCGACGATACCAGAGCCCGTCCAAACAACGGCGAATGAACAAGGTGAAAGGGCAGAATTGCTGCAATTTCGTCGCCGGATTCGGCAATAAGGCAATGTGCACTTTGCCCGGTGCCCGCTTCGATTGCGTTTAGCCATTTGGGTCGGTGAAATGGCAAGCCGCACGCATGCCCCATCACCCATGCGTCGAGGCGCGCCACCTCATTTACATCGCGCAAATCGGCTTGCCGTACGCTGATTTTGGATCGAAGCATCGGCGCGTTCATGCCAGCCGTGCCTGCTCGCGCGCCACAACGCTATCAAGCCGTTCCCATTGAAAATCTCTCGGCAAACGCCGTAGCTTCTCCGCCATCACGTCAAGTTTGGAATAATGGCGTAGCTTGGATTTGATTGGTGCGTTCATCACACGCGGCTGATCGGGGTCGATTTCCCAAGGGTGAAAATAGATAACGGCAGGACGATTTTCGCGCTCGTTCACCTGACGGATCGCCCAGCGCGAAAACGCATAGGGCAGCAACCGGAAAAATCCGCCGCCGCCTGCGGCAAGCCTCTTCGAACCTAGCTCTGCTGTGGTCACGGGAATTTCCAGAAACTCGCTCCCTGCCACCGGACGAAAGGCAAAGCGCGGGGCCTCCGCCCAGCCATAATGGTCGTGCTTCACCGGCGCGACGCTCGACGAATAGGTATAGCCCTGCTCGGCTAGGATCTGGTGCGCCCAAGGGGTGCGCTGATCGATGGAGAAACTCGGTGCGCGGTAGCCGGTGACTTTTACACCAGCGGCATCTTCAATCAGTTTGCGCGACCGCACCAAGTCTGCTGCAAATTGTTCAGGCGTGAAGGTGAAAACACGGTCGTGGCCGTACCCATGACTGGCAATTTCGTGACCGGCATCAACAATGCGCCTGATCAAAGCCGGATAACGCTCCGCCACCCAACCCAGGGTGAAGAAGGTCGCTTTGACGCCTGCCTCTTCGAACAATGCCATCACCGTATCGGTATTGCGCTCCACGCGGCATTCGAGCAAATCCCAGTCCTTGCGGTCAATTACCGTTTCAAAGGCTCCGACCTGAAACCAGTCTTCGACATCGACGGAGAGCGCGTTTTGCACCGGTTTCCAATTCCTTTAGGGGCCGACATGGCCATGTTCATTTCAGGCGGCGCGGCTGTTTTGCACAAGCCTGGCTTCGAAGCTGCCCTCTTTGTCCATCCAGTCGATCATCATGGCAACCACCCGGCGCAGCGCGCCCTCCTGTTCCGATACCCGTTGCTCAAGTTTGACCACCCGCGCGGCGAGTGCCTCAACCTCTGCATTTGGCGCAAGCGCTGGTTCGGGAGCGACGTCAGGCTCCGGCGCGGGTTTTGCCACTGCAGCGAGTTGCACCGCGACTTCGGGAATCGATTCTTCAGCGAATATTTTGGTTTCCACTGGTTCTTCCGCAACAACTACTTCAGCCGCTGCTACTTCGTGCATAAGCGGCGCCCTTGCGGACATTTGAGCCTCATATTCGAAAGGCTTGCCAGCCATGTCCGCGATGACTGCTTCGACAAGCGCGCCGTCAAGGATATCAACCTGTTCGACCGCACCCATCAACATGACGCGGTTCATCAGCGTATTGAGCTTGCGCGGCACGCCTCCGGTTTCGGCATAGAGCGCAGTGTAAGCGTCAGCTGTGATCTGCGGCCGACCATTCCACCCAGCACGTGCTAGACGATGTACGATATAGGGCTCCACCTCACTGGCATCCATCGGTTCGAGATGGTGTGTCGCAATCACCCGCTGGCGGAGCTGCTCCAACTCGGCAGCTTCGCGCACGAGGTCGCGGAACTCGGGCTGACCGAGCAGAAAAATCTGCAACAATGCGGACGACCCCAACTGGAAGTTCGACAGCATCCGCAATTCTTCGAGCGCATCAACCGACAGATTCTGCGCTTCATCGACGACCAGCAAACAACGACGGCCAGTTCGCGCCTCGGCATGCAGAAAATTCTCGATGCTTTTCAGCGTCGATGCCTTGTCCAACCCGCGCGTATCGATACCAAAGGACTCCGCCGCCATATGCACCATATCGAGGCCATCAAGTTGACTGGTCACAATAGTTGCCGCCGTCAGCCGTGCCTTGTCGATGCTCTGCATCAAATGGCTGACCAGAGTCGATTTCCCCGCCCCAACTTCGCCGGTAATGACAATGAAGCCCTCGCC
>JBGSVG010000427.1:0-10205 GCA_041753095.1 Sphingorhabdus sp.
AATGTGGGACGCCGTTACAAAATTGAAAAATAAATGGTTTTATTTCAATAATTTAAGGGATTAAAATGGTTCCCCGGTAAGGATTCGAACCTCAATAGACGGAGTCAGAGTCCGTAGTCTTACCGTTAGACGACCGGGGAAGAATTGGAGCCCTTAAACGTCGGATTTCTGCGGGTCAACAGCGTTCTGTGCGACGCTGTGCGACGATATTGCCGTCGCACGTGCGACGATGGTATCTTTAGGGGTAACTTTGTGCAGTTTCCTGTGGAAACGTGGAAGGTCGTTCCCGTGCATAATATCGCCAACATAATCATGGATTAAAAGCGCCCGTCCATGATGCTCAAAAACAGCCTCGATGCGGGGAATGTCGTGTGGAGTCCACTCCCGCATAAAACGCAGGGGAATGCCCATATACTCCCGTTCGAGAATGGGTTTTTGTGACTCTTTGTAAGATGAATAGTAAAAGCCGTTCAGTCCATCGCGATAAGCTATTTCCATCAGCGCGCCATCATTGACCGCCCAATGGGTAATGCGAAGTCGATCCTTCGTCGCGTCGCGCCGGGCCGTTAGCATAAATTCGATCGGTTCAAATTCGCTCATCCTTCTAACCTTTCTTCAATAACGGTGCGTTCGGCGGCGCGTGTGATTGCCTCGGCAAGCCCCATGACGGCGAAGCGATTGTTCGCCGGCATATAGGTGTCGATGATCTTTTGCGTGTAGGCGATGCTGTGGCCGCTGATTGCCGCAATGAGTGGCACCGGCACGCGGAGTTCGCCGAAATAGCACATGCCGGTGCGGCGGAAGTCACGGAATTGGGTGCTGCGGATATGCTTGGCTAATCGCCAATCGCCCGCAAGAATGGCGCCATACCATGCGACGGCGCGCACCTGGCTGAAACGCCGCTGGAATTGCTTATCGCTGTAGCGTTTTGCCATCCGGTCGTCTGGCAGGATAACAAAGGTCGGCACGTCGCGCGCCTCGTTGGCCTTTATGGTCGCATGAACAAGGTCGCGCACAGCTGGGGGCACCGATGGCCAGACATGCAGCTTCGTCTTTTGCTGCGCTTTCTTGAAGCCCCACACATTACCGTGGGCGTCGGAAAGCGCGTTGCGTGCCTCGGGCGGGACGTCCGCCGATGGAATGACGCGCCAATCGGCCTTGGTATAGGCCAGCAAGTCGCTTTCACGCTGCATGGTCCAGAAGCCGATCAGCATCGCCAACCTGACCGATGGCAGATGCAGCGCGGTCGCGGCGCGATCGAGCAAGTCGATAGCGCGTGTGTCGATGATGTGGGTGCGCCGGTCGGATTCGGGAATGCGCATTTTGAGCGCGGGGTTCACCGCGATGATCCCGCGATCGACGGCATATTGCAGAAGGATGCGCAGCACGCGCAGCGTGTTGGCGGTGGCGCTTTTCTGGCCGCTGCGTACCAGATGGTCGCGCAGTTCGAGGCAGGCGGCACGGCTGATATGAGCGACGGGAATGTTACCGTCGTCGGTCCAGATCATCAGCTTGCCGACGCTGTGCGTGTAAAGCCGCTGCGTTTTGGGTGCCAGTTCGTTTTTGAAATGGTCGCTTCGTTGCCATGCGTCGGCCAGTTCTCGCATCGAGCGCGGGCGCAAGTCGGCTACGATCGCACCGCTGTTGTGTCCGATGCCAGCGCCAAGGCCAGCGTCCCATGCGGCGATTTCGGTATTGCGCGCCTCGGCCAGTGCAATCGCAGTCGCACGATCGGTGCCGCAATCGAGATTGGCCCAACCGGCGCGGCGCATCCTTGGTGTGGGTTTCCAGTGATATTTGATGCTGCCATCGGCCAGTTCGACCGGAAACAGGTTCGGGATGCCGATACGGCGATTGCGTTTCATGGCTGGGCCCGCGTGCCGCGCATTTCATCGAGCAGCTTGTTTGGCGGTGGCTGGGAGCCGTTGAGCATCCGGTTGAGCGTGCGGCGACCAATGGCGAATTTGCCAGCAACAGCAGCTGGGCCGCCGTGGCGATCGACAAGGGAACGGAATTCTTCGGTAAGGGAAATGGTCAAGTCGGCCTCCTTCTGCCAATCGGGTATTTGGGCGGCGATTTTGCGCCGCCCAATAGGTCTTGTCAATTCGGTGTGTCGGCCACCGTGAACAGATCGACGACGACAAAGTGGCATCGTTGATATCCGGCCATGAAGCCGTCGAACCAAGCGCGTTCG
The DNA here is from genome assembly GCA_041753095.1 of Sphingorhabdus sp. Taxonomy (GTDB): domain Bacteria; phylum Pseudomonadota; class Alphaproteobacteria; order Sphingomonadales; family Sphingomonadaceae; genus Sphingorhabdus_B. The sequence continues at coordinate 2,195 of JBGSVG010000427.1, forward strand.
ATTGCCGTCGGCAACAGGCCCGGCTTGGCTGGCGTGAAGCGGAATTCGATGGCCGGTTCATTCGTTTCGGGATCCATGATCTTGTGGACGCTGACGTCGATCGCATGGCCGAACCGCTTGGCGAAAGCCGACTGAACCGATGGCACCGCCTCTTGGGTGGCGGCGATCAGCGGGTTGGTCGTTTCGGGCAGGCCGGTCATAACTTGCCAGGCCTGCCGAAAAATTCAGGTGTCTCCGCTAGAAATTCAGCCCGCGTCATTTGCCGTGGTTGGCCAAACTCAAACGGCGAGACAGCCAGCCAAACGTCTATTGTCGGAAACCGATCGCGGAAATCAACTGCATATACGCCGTCTTCGGCGCTATACTTTTCGAAGTTCCTCTCCTGCATCGCCCGCCAAGCTATCCGGTCGTAAGTCACCCAAACATACTGCGCTTCCGCAGGAAGCACTGACAGATAGCGAGTTTTATAACCTTGCATGGCATGGCGAAATTCCTTGCCGTCCACCGTTGTGCCAAAAGGCGTAACGCCATCCCGGCTATTCCAGAACCAAGCTTCTGCGCCATCTTCTGCTCGATAGAGCATCAACTGGAATGCTTCTGCGTGGACCACGCCCACTTCGCGAAATACACGGGCCGCTATTTCGATTGGCTCGTTGAGTTTTATCTCTTCCATCACGCAAGCCCCAGCGCGGATTTGTAGGTGTCGAGGATCGCTTCCATTTCGGCGCGGTCGTCTTTGCTCATTTTGCGCAGCTGGACGATCGTGCGCATGATCTTGGCGTCATAGCCTTGGCTCTTTGCCTCGCTGTACACGTCGCGAATATCGTCAGCGATGCCCTTTTTTTCTTCCTCAAGCCTTTCGATACGCTCGATAAACAAGCGCAACTGGTCGGCTGCTACATTACCTTCGGCCATTTAGCTTTCCTTCTTTGGTTGAAAATTGTCGATCCAGTCCATCGCGGCCATTGACAGGGCGGCGCTGATTGCCAGTTTACGGCGGATATATTCGAAGTGGCTGGCCTCGTTATTGCCAGCATATTCCATTGCATGGGTAAGGCGTTCGCGGGCGCGACCGATCATGTGGATTAGCCGTTCCTCTGCGTCGCTTTCGTCGCTGTGGCCGTGCTTGGTCACTTGTTCGAAGCGGTGCGCGCTGACGTCCTGAAACGCCGCCGGATTGGCGACAAGGCGGTCGAAGGTCGCTTGCTGCGCGCTGTTCAATTCGTGCCGTTCCTTGACGCGCGGAGGAGCGGCGGGTGTGCCGTCAAACAGGTCGCCCGATGGTTCGGGCGCTGGACGGTCCATGGGTGCGCGGTCAAATGCTGGGCTGTCCATTTTCGTTGCTCCTGCGAAGGTCGCCGGCGTTGCCAAGGTTGGCGCACCATTTCAGGCTGCGCTGTTCGGCATATTGCCGTTCTCGGCGGCGCTTTTCGGATAAGGATATGGGCGGGCGGGTGGCGGTCATGCGGCCAGTCTTTCATATTCGGCATGGAGCACCGCCATTTCGGCCAGCGTATCGACGTGGCAAGGCGCGGTTAGCGCGCACCAGCATTGCAATTGCTTGCCTTCGAGTTCATGCATCCGGCGCATCACACGTTCTTTCAACTGGGTGAGTGCGTCGATTTCTCCCGGGCAAAAGCCAAGACATTCGAGGGATAGCGCGCCAAGATCGCCATCGAGCCAGCGTTTGTGCAGTTTGACAGATTTGTAATGGCCAAAGCGTTTTGCCGTGAACGGGTTGCCCTATATTGTCGGCCTGCCGCAATATACAGCGCCTTCAGGCGTGCGATATCCCTTCCTTCGGCTTCGCTGGATGCGGACAGGGTGAGGCATGAAGTTGGCTTTCGTTCAAGCGTTTCCGGTAGATCGGGGCGGTGAACCGCCCTGATCCTGACTAGGCAGCGACAAGTGCCCGAAGTTCTTCATGGCGCTGGGCAATATCGATCATGCTGTTAAACCCTTCGTGAGGCCCGATCAGTATCGCCTGGCGCAAACCCTCGACGGCGATTTCAAAAATTTCAGCATCGGCAGCAGCATAGGCAGCATAGACAGCATCGGCAGCAGCATCGGCAGCATCGGCAGCATCGGCAGCATCGGCAGCAGCATAGGCAGCATAGGCAGCATAGGCAGCAGCATCGGCAGCATCGGCAGCATCGGCAGCATCGGCAGCATCGGCAGCATCGGCAGCAGCATAGGCAGCAGCATCGGCAGCAGCATCGGCAGCAGCTTGTACCTCTTGCTGGCTTTCGGCCTTTTCGCATTGCGCGGCGGCATCGTTGCAGCTGATCGCGCGCAGGCTGATCGGCAAAATGCGATTGACGGTCCAGCGAACAAGGAATTCAGCCCGCGCCTTTTGATCTGCGCGTGTTCCAATCGTACCAGCAATGGCTGGCACCAGCGGTTTCAACATCTGGTCGCGAAGCTCGCAATTCATGCTGTCGTTTAACCTAATGCCGTAGGCACCCAGGACTGGACATGCGCAGGCAGGCTTGTCGCTGTGCGCTTCCCCTGCAAACCATGCGACCATTTCCATGAAGCACATGCCCTGTTCGGGTGCGGCGTGGCTGCCATGTCCGAGTTTTACTTCATCGATCTGACTAAAATCGTACATCCGAAATCCTTTCGCTAAATTCTCAAAAAAGCCCGCGCCTTGCTGGCGAAATCCATCATCCCGACATTGGGAAAGCAAGGCGCGGACAGGGTGGGCGTGCCATCGCCGGGGTGGGCAAGAGCGGCACGATCTGGCTGCGTTTCGAAGGCACGCCAAATAGGGTTCATGGGGTAACACTCGCGGTAAGTGCCTCAAACTTGGCATAAGCAATGCCAATGCCAGCTGCGGCAATCATCAGCGCGAAGTAGCCAACGGAGAGATTGTTTTCGAGAAAGCTGTAAGCGCGTTCAACGGCTTTGGCGCGGATGATCTTGATCACAGTCCGACACCTGCTAGCGCGGCGGCGTTGCGGGCCAAGCGGCCTTCGACGGCGCGGGTTTCGGCGGGGCTTATGCCAGCGCGTTCGGTGCCGCGCTCTTTCCACGCCATGAATTTGCGACGCGACCAAATGCTATGCGTGCAGATATTATCGCCGCCCTTGCAAGGCACGCCCGATTTGAAACGCGGGTTTTCGGGCAGAGGCATGCCCTGATACCGGTGAAGGCTGCGCAGCTTTTCAATGATGTCAGAATTGCGCTTGTGCCAATCAAGGCACATTTCGCGGGCGACGTCAGCAAATGACATGCGATCCTGTGGGCTGGCAATCGCGCGAGGCGATGCAATGCCACGGGGGCGATCAATCGCTTGCGTGCCGGGAAAGGCCAATATGTTATCGCGCGCTTTGATATTCTGCTGATATGCGTGTTGCATGAAAGCCTCCTGGTAACTTGTGCGGCACAATCAGTAACCATAAAAGATACTAGCTGCAACAAAAAAGTTACCAGATGCGATACTGTGATTTCAGCGCGCACAAAAAGCCGCCCGGCACGATGGTGCGGGCGGCTTTAATGGAATCGAGATTTAGGGCTTATCTGCCAGTGGCGAATGCGACGATTTTCGGCCCTGCCTTATATTGCGCGCTGCTTTCGGCTACGGCGGCAATGGTGTTGCGACCTTCGTCCGATGCCAGTCGATAGTTCTCTGCTATCTCGCGCAGTTGCGGATCGGCGGCGACGGGATTGTCTATCTCCGTCAGAAGGTCAGCGGTCGTCACCTTCAATGCAGCGGCGATACGGCGGGCATAGCCAAAGTTCAAATCGCGCTGCCCCAATTCGATGCGGCTGATCTGAACCTTTGACAGTCCGACGAGGTTGCCCAGCTCCTCTTGATTCAATTTCGCCTGATCGCGCCAAAAGCGGACTCGGTTCGGATATTCGGATAATTGCTTACGTGGCATAGAAGGCCATTTTATAATATTGCTGGTCATGTCCCAAATCCCAAATAGGTAACAACAGAAAAATTCCTGTTGCGCGTTAGTATCTAATATGGTTACTTCCAACCATGTTAACCATAGCTGCCCGAAAGATTAAGGCGACCCGAGAGGTTCTCGGATTGACGCAGGCCCAATTTGGCGCGCGCTACGGGGTTAACAAGCAAAGGGTTTACAAGTGGGAAACCGGGCTGATTTCCTTTCCGTCAAGGGATATCATTAACCAGTTGCACGATGATGGCATCGTTGACCGCGCCGATTGGTTCGAGACCACCGACGCGCCTTTGCTGTGCGGAACATGTGAACGGCGGATTGACGATCCGGTCAACGCCGGATGCGCAAGCACGGGCTGCCCTCGGCATTTATTTGCACAGATGGAGGAAGCGGCATGAGCGCATGGCTAACATTGGATTTTAGCGCTGGTACGTCAATCGAAACTGCTTGCGAGGATGCGCAGCGTGTCAGCGATATTTTGGGCGTCAACGTCGAATTCAAATTCAATGGAGTGAAGTGCTTTGCAGGCATCGGCGGCAAAGCCGATGTATTGGCGCAAAGACAGCAAAAAGAACAAGCGCGCAAGCTCGACGGTCCGTTAGACACACGCCTCGCTCGTTCGATTGGCGAGGATCGCAAAGATGCGCGCTGATATCGATATCCAGATCGTCTGGAACGAGAACAAGGGCGAAGTGCAATTGTTCTTCGGCGATTTCCGCATTGGCTTGCCACCTGCGCTTTGTGAGCAACTGGAAAAGGAATTAGCCGCGGCGCGGCGGGTGCCGGAACGGGCGCGGTTGATGGCCAATGCTTACGATGACAGCGCGGCCTTGCGTGCCGATCTGGCGGCTTGGGGCGGCGATGCGGTGGCTTCCGATGGTGCGTGATAGTCGCGCGGCCTCGATCAAAGGCTGGGAAACGCGCAGGCGGATCGAATCTTCGCGCGGCTATGGCCCGAAGGGACGCAAGCGCGGCACCGAAGCGCACAAGGTCAAATCGGTTTCGGAAATTTTCCAGAGATTGCAGGGTAGAGCAGCGGTAGCTTGCTTGGCTCATAACCAAGAGGTCGCCGGTTCGATTCCGGCCCCTGCAACCAATCATGAGTCCGGCATCCCTTCTCCTCCCCGACCCCAGGACAGCCGGACAAATGAAGCGGGCGGCGACATGGAACGGAAAACCCCCGTCGTCCCCCGCGAACCTGAAACGACAGGATAGGCCGTTATCATGGGGGTGGGAGCCACAGACATTCAAACGCGCGTGCAAGCCGTCAAGGACAGGGTGCCAATGTCATCCATCGTCTGCCTTGACGTCAAACTGACCAAAAAGGGCCGCGAACAGGAAGCGTGCTGCCCGTTTCACGGGGAGCGCACCGGCAGTTTCATGGTCAATGACGACAAGCAATTCGCGCATTGCTTTGGTTGTGGCTGGCATGGCGACGTGATCAAATATCTGACCGAGCGCAAGAGCATGACGTTCATCGACGCCTTGCGGATGCTTGAGGCCGATGCAGGGATATCGTTCGATACGCCGGCCAATCGCGCCGAGGTCGAACAGCGCCGCCTCGACCGCCAGCGCAGTGAGGAAGAAGCGGCCAAGCAGAAACAGGAGTCGGCGCGCGGCCTTTGGCAATTTGCTGCACCGATGAAGGACACGCCCGCGCAAGCCTATCTTGAAAGCAGGGGCATCGACTTTACCAAGCTGGGGAAACTGCCCGGCGCAATCCGCTTTCGCCGCGATACCTATAACGCCGAATTGAAGCGCGACATTCCCGCGATGGTAACAGGGATCATCGGCCTCGATGGCAAGCATATCGCCACGCATCGCACATTCCTTGAGCATAATGGCAAGGGCTGGACCAAGGCGCGCGTTGACAAGCCAAAGACAATATTGGGCTCATTCAAGGGCGCGGCGATGCCGATCCACAAGGGCAGCTGCAATAAGACGTTGCGCGAAATCGACGCGGGTACGCCGGTCTTTGTCAGCGAAGGGATCGAGGACGCGCTTACGATCGCGATGGCAGACCCGACGCGGCGAGTATTGGCGGCGGGTACGCTCGACAAGATCGGTTCGCTGATATTGCCAGCCCAAGCGGGCGACCTGGTGATCGTCGGCCAATGGGACAAGCGCCAGCCCGACAAGCCGACCGATGCGGTCGAAGCGCTGGAACGGCAGATCGCGCTGCAACAGGAACAAGCAGACCAACAGGCAAGCGCAGACGGCGAAGTGCGCCGTGTGAGCATCCTTTGGCCACCGCCCGAATATAAGGATTTTAACGACGTGCTGCGCGGTGTGAAAATGGAGGGGGTTTGAAATGCCGGATAAAAAATCAGGGGCAAGCATCGACCCGATAGGCACGAGACAAATCCAGATCGCAATCCAAAACGGCGCGACCGGCAATCATGTGTTGACGATCATGCCGCATAGGCAGGCGCGGGCGTTCGCCAACCGCATTTTGCACGAAATAGAATTTGCAGAAGGCAAGCGCGATCGCCGCCCGTCGACTCCACACCTGTTTTGGAATGAGGCCTTTCAGTGATGGTCGCGCAAAGGGTCATCTTACCGCCACGATTTTCAAACGATGAGCTTTACCAAGCTTACGACGATTGGGGCTGCAATTGCGGCCCATCTGCTTTGGCCGCAATGGCTCAAGTCAGTTTGGATGATGCCCGTGGCGCTATAACCGGCTTCGACGCCAAGCGTTACACCAATCCGACAATGATGAATGACGCTTTACGGGCGTTTAATATCGATTTTAAGAATATCAGTCCAGTTTGGCCAGATTGGGGATTGGTCCGCATTCAATGGGAAGGCCCTTGGACTGAACCGGGTGTGCCGTATGTCGCCAGATATCGCCAGACACATTGGATCGGCGCGGCGCTGAAAGACGATGGCAGTCGTGGAATATTCGATTGTAATGCCATGGAAAATGGCACGGGATGGGCCTCGTTCCAAGATTGGTCGGCAATCATCGTTCCTCATATCCTGCGCGACATTAAACGGGCTTATGGCAGCTGGCATGTAACCCATTGCATGTCATTTTGTGCGCCATTGGCTACATGACTGAACCCAGTAACCTCGACGCCGTTGCCGCCGCAGCTGCTACGCCGCAGCCCGCGCCCGACATGCGCAAGCGCAAGAGCAAATCACAGGAGGAACGCGAGGAAGGGCAGAAGCCGGTTTACCTGCCGCTCGACGCGCCGATCGTGCCGCTGGGCAAGAATGGCGTTTCGATCTGGCTGCTGGATGAAAGCAACCAGATCACATGCGTAAAGCCGCAGGAATTGGGCAAGGGCCTGTTGTCATTGCTGTGCGGTGAAGAATGGTTGACCGAGGCTTTCCCGCAAGAACGGCTTGTGCCCGGCACCGGCAAGAACGGCAAGAAGGCGGAATTTTTCGTCGATGGTTTCGACCAGAACGACGCGCAGATGGCGATCATCGGAGCGTGCCGCGTCAAGGGCATATTCAAGCCAGAGGGCAAGGTTTTCGGGCGCGGCGCGCATAGAGGCCGCGACGACGACCAGCAATTGTTGCTGCACATGGGGAACAAGGTGTTGATATCGAACACGGGCGATTGGCGGCGCGGTTCGGGCAAAGTCGCCAAGGACAGGATTGACGTTCGAGTCGAGCGCGCTGGGGCCATAGGCGGCAAATATTATCCCGCCGATGATGCCTTGCCGCCACCCGCCGCAGAGGCATCGAGCCGCGACGAAGCCGAGCAGCTGCTAAAGCTGTTTGCCAAATGGTATTTTGTCGATGGCGGCAAGGACGGCAAGCCCGGACCCGCCGAATATCTGTTGCTTGGCATGGTGGGGCAGATGTTCATTTGCGGCGCGCTCAACTGGCGGTCGCATGTGTGGCTGGCAGGGCCAACCGCATCGGGCAAATCATCGTTGCAGCGCGTCATTCGCGCGATCCATGACGATTGGGTATTGCGCGCCGAGGATGCCAGCGAGGCCGCAATCCGGCAATTGCTGAACAACGACACGCTGGCCGTGATGATCGACGAGGCAGAGGCGGCGGACAATCCAGAGCGCCAGCGCGCGATGATGAACCTTGCCAAGAAATCATCGTCGGGCGGCAAGATATTGCGAGGCGGT
>JBGSVG010000428.1:0-22090 GCA_041753095.1 Sphingorhabdus sp.
CAGAAACCGGCCCTTCGACTGCAAATGTCCCGCGCGCTTGCGGCGATAGCGGGCGGCGTCGGCGTGGGCGGGATCGAAATAGACCAAAGCCTCCGCCCCCATCCCGCCATTTTTCGCAAAGCCGAAGCTCAGTACGTCGACGCCAGCTGTTACGGTTACGTCTGCGGGTTGGCACCCAAGCGAGGCAACGGCATTGGCAAATCGCGCGCCATCCATGTGGAAGCCAAGCTTCCGTTCACGACATAAATCGCCAAGCGCGGAAACCTCGGCTGGCGTGTAAACCAGCCCATATTCGGTCGCGTTCGTAATTGACAGCGCAGCGGCCTGAACCTGATGCACGTCATTGCGGATGCTGCTCAACAGGTTTTCCACCGTGGTGGGCGTTACTTTCGCGCCTTCGCCTTCGACCAGCATCAACTTGGCACCACCCGTGTAGAAACCCGGGGCGCCACATTCATCGACTTCGATATGTGCTTCGCGATGGCAGATAATTCCCTGATGCGGCTGGCATAATGATGTCAGCGCAAGGCAATTAGCCGCAGTCCCGGTCGCGACCCACAATATAGCTACATCGACACCGAACAGCTCCGCAAATCTGGCGTCCAATGCCTGACTCCACCGGTCGCCATCATAAGCAGTGTCGATCTGGTTCGCATCGACCATCGCCTGCATGATCTTGGGATGCACCGGTGCGGCGTTATCTGAGAAAAATCGCATGAAATCGCCACAAGGCGAAATGCCGTGTCGCGTCAAGCGAATATGGCAGGACTGGTGCGTGTCTCAGTCATGCGCGATACCGTCTCTGCGCCAAATTCCCTGTTATCAGGGAATTAACAGGGAAAACATCAATTTTTGAGCGGTGTTTTGCAGCAGGCTGCGCGCTGTGACGCGCAGAATTCCTGCACTTATGGGTCAAATTCCCTAGAAAAATAACAGGGAATTTAATTCTGCATAACAGGGAATTATCACGACAATAACAGGGAAGCCCTGCGCGCATAACAGCGAAGTGATTATTCGTGATCAGGGAGTGAGCGGCGCTCGGCGTGTAGGCGCGATTACCATCGTTCCTGACACCTGTTGCCCATGTCATCCACAAAATTGCGACCGGTGGTTCTGTGCGTGCGACATATGTTGGCAACATGTTCTTGTAAATGACCGCACTTGTTCCCATCATCTCAGGAAGGGGAATAAATCATAAAAAGGAGCACAACTATGCGTTTCGGTACTGGGGGTTATTATCATGACGAAGTTTGTTACGGAAGCAATCGAGCGCAGCGTTGCATCGCTTAAACCATATGCGCGTAATGCGCGTACGCATTCCAAGAAGCAGATAAAGCAGATTGCTTCGAGTATAGAGCGCTTCGGGTTGGTAAACCCAGTGCTCATTGGCGATGATGGCGAAATCATCGCCGGCCATGGCAGGGTCGAGGCTGCAAAGCAGCTGGGTATGAAAACCGTTCCGACGCTTGCCCTTTCCCATCTAAGCGAGACAGATAAGCGAGCCTATGTGATCGCGGACAACAAGCTGGCGCTCAATTCCGGCTGGGACCGCGAGATATTGGCTATCGAGCTGCAAGGTCTGGTCGATCTCGACTTTGATGTGGAGCTGACCGGGTTCAGCCTGGCCGAGATCGATTTTGTGCTGGACGAAGCAGGTGAAGCCGATCCCGATGCGCCCGATGCCGCTGAAGATGCTGTGCCCGATGTTACTGGCCCGGCTGTCTCGCGGATGGGCGACGTCTGGATACTGGGACGACACAAGCTGGTCTGTGGCGATGCCCGAAGCGGCGATGACTATGCAAGGCTGCTTGGCAATGAGCGCGTCGACATGGTCTTTACCGACCCTCCCTATAATGTTGCCATCGACGGTAATGTCTGCGGACTGGGTTCGGTCAAACATCGCGAGTTCGCCTTCGCATCGGGCGAGATGAGCGAGATGCAGTTTACACAGTTCCTGGAAGCAAGCCTTGGCGCGATGGCATCGGTGATGCGTGATGGCGCCATCGCCTTCGTCTGCATGGACTGGCGGCACATGGGTGAGCTTCTAGCAGCAGGTAACTCCGCATTCACCGAGCTCAAGAACCTTGTCGTCTGGAATAAGACCAATGGCGGCATGGGTGCATTCTATCGTTCCAAGCACGAGCTCATCTTCGTGTTCAAGCAAGGTACTGCGCCGCACACCAATAGCTTTGGACTTGGGGAGACCGGTCGGTACCGCACCAACGTCTGGGATTATGCTGGTATCAGCTCGATCAGCGCCAGCCGTGGCGACGAGCTTGCCATGCATCCAACGGTTAAGCCTGTTGCAATGATAGCCGATGCCATCCGCGACTGCTCGAAGCGTGGCGAGATTATTCTTGATGGTTTTGGTGGTTCGGGTTCCACGCTTATGGCAGCCGAGAAGACCGGGCGCTGCGCCCGCCTTATCGAATATGACCCTATCTACTGTGATACCATCGTTCGGAGATGGCAGGCCTATACTGGCAAACTCGCAACGCTGGCTTCCAGCAGCCAGAAATTCGACGAGGTCGATGAGACGCGCAACGGCATTGTTATGGAGACAGCGGAGGCAGCCGAATGAGCGGGGCCGATGGCGACAACGACGCCGGGATCGTTCCGTACAAAGTGGGATATGCCAAACCGCCTGAGGACAGTAGGTTCAAAAAAGGGCGCTCAGGCAATCCCAATGGCAGGCCGCGAAAAGCCAAAGACAAGAAGCCATTATGGGATCCGGTGCAGCGCCCAACCGATAACCTTATATTGGAAGAAGCATATCGGCCGGTTACCATCCGGGAAGGTGACAAGAGTATCGAGTTGCCGGCAATACAGGCCTCCGTGCGCGCACTTGCTATCTCGGCCATGAAGGGCAGCCGGTTAGCGCAAAAGCAGCTGTCAGATATGGTGCGCACGGTGGAAGCGCGCAAATATACCGACCAACTTGAGACCCTTGAAGTAATGATCGAATACAAACAAAAATGGACAGCTGAACTGGAACGGCGTCAGCGGCACGGCATTATTGCTCCTGATCCCGTTCCGCATCCCGATGATATCTTTGTCGACCTCATCAAGGGTAATATCGAATTTGATGGCCCGATCGACGAAAAGCAAAAGGAGTTCTGGGACGAGCGCTTTCAGCGCATGACGGACTCCCAAGAGTCGGTCACATATTTTGCCGACAAGTATCGCAAGGCCCGCGACCCCAAGCGAAAAACATTATGGCGTGAAGAGTGGCATTATGAGCAGCGGCTTTTTGACCTGCTCAACGATTCGCTACCAAAAAAGCACAAACGAAAACTCGTGAACAGATCATATGCCCCGGACGCATCGCGGGAAGGGAAAACACTCGACGAATTTCGTCGAAATCGAAAAATGCGCAAAGAGTATGTCAGCTAGAGCGAGCGTGGATTGACTGAATTGTTAGCGGTAGTTGTTATTACAGTGGCAGTCGCCTCGAACGTCAGCTTTCTGCGTTTCTAACCCGAAAGCTGCCTATCCGGATACGACAACAATGCAGTCATATGACATCCGCGGTGAGCAAGTCACAACCTGCCATTGACATTGAAATGACCTCGCCGTAACGACCAAGAAAGGTGCTGGGCACCTGCCGCCTGCAGACGAAAGTCACGGTGAAGCCCGGAACAGACCAATCCCTCACCCTCGAAGAGCATTCGTAGGTGGGTAACGCAGGCATCCCGCCCATTTTGAATGCTCTTTGCGGAGAGTGGGCGATGCCGTCTGTACCTTCTGAAGTAAATTCGTTCCTGACAGCCCCAATCAGGCGATTGATGACAGCCAATGCCGTGCCCATGGCATTTGTTATGGGGATGAGCGGATTGCTCAATGTCGTCGATGCCGCATTCCTGGGGCATTACGTGGGGCCTAACGCACTGGCCGCGGTCACCTTCAGTTTCCCGGTAGTCATGATGTTGATCGCTCTGGGGTCGTTGGTCGGCGGCGGGATGTCGAGCCTGTTCGCGCGCTATCTGGGAGCGGGCGACCGGAAATCGGCCGCGGCGATCTTCGCTAGTGCGCACGGCCTCTGCCTAATCGTCAGTTTTGGGCTGGTTGCGGTCTACTGCCTCCTTGGCCATTCGTTCTTTGAGGCGATGACGAAAGACAATGGCAAGGTAGCTTCGCTTGCTAGCGCCTATCTGCTCATCCTCGTCAGCGGGGCTCCCATCCAGTTTCTGATGAATCTCCACGCTGATGCTGCGCGATGCGAAGGACGGGCGAGTTTTATGGCGATTCTGTCTGTCGGGGTGACAGTCGCTAACATCGGGCTCAATTATGTTCTGATCGTCAGCCTGCAGATGGGTGTGGCCGGATCTGCGTGGGGCACGGTGCTGGCGCAAGCCCTGGGGCTGGCAATGCTGGTCGAACTGCGGCGGCGAGACTCACGGCTTCTGCCACTGTCGTCGCTCCTGCGTTTTCCCTGGAGAAATAATTGGCGGGCGATCCTCGCACTTGGTCTACCGCTCAGTCTCAGCTTCATCGGAATGGCTTTGGTGTCAGGGGTGGTGATCGGTGCAGTCAACCGGACTGGGGTAGCGGATCACAACGCTATCGTCGCGGCCTATGGCATCGTGACACGGGTCCTCGGCTTTGCCTTCATGCCGTTGATGGCGCTTGCCCTAGCAACCCAGACAATCGTGGGAACCAACAGCGGAGCGGGTCTTGATGCACGATCGGATCAGGCTCTGACCCGAGCAGTTGGTCTGGCCTTTGGCTATTGCTTGATGATTGAGCTGCTTCTTTTCGCGGCAAGCGGACGGTTGGGGGCAGGTTTTGTCGATGACGCACAGGTCGTGTCCGGGGTCGGAATGATCATTCGGCCAATCCTGATCTTTTACCTTTTTTCTGGGCCGATCCTTGTCCTGGCGATGTATTTCCAAGCGGTAGGCATGCCAGCTCGAACTGCGGTACTGATGCTTCTGAAGCCCTTCGTTCTGGCGCCCCTGGCGATCTTCGCCTTTGCAAACTTTGCGGCACCCGATCATCTCTGGTATGCTTTCCCGGTGGTGGATGGCGCAGTTCTCATTGTCGCCTTGATGTTGTTCGTTCGGCATACCGGGTCCGCCGATCATCCGGAAAGCGTGGTCGGGACGAGGAGCACACGAACATGATGGTCCACTCAGTAGAACAGGCCAAGGCTCGGGCTGTCTACCTCCGGAAAATGGCGGCAGATAAGGGGCAGTTACTTTCTCACGGCAAAGCCCTCGAGATGGTCGCGAAGGAGCAAGGCGCACAGGACTGGAATACGCTGGTCGCGCGGCTTGTTAAGGTCAAAGCGGCTAAGCGGACCATCGACTTTGATGCCCTGCATCGCGGAGCAATTGTGGAAGGGCGCTATATGAACCAGCCCTTCATGGGCCGGATAGTGGACGCCTCCGAAGACGGCCAGCGAATTCGGCTTGCTATACATCTCGACCAAGCGGTCGACACAGTGACCTTCGCGTCATTCTCAAATATGAGGCGCCGTATTCAGGGTACAATCGGTAAGAACGGACAGTCGGCCGAGCAGACTTCGAATGGAATACCTCATCTTATGATCACCAAGATCGAAGAGAAGGATTAAGTCTGTGGGCTTGCGCGGCTTCGGGCTGCGTAGTCGAAAGCATGAGCCTCGCAGTCAGCATTCGCATCTCCCGGTCGAATCCGGCCAGGCTCCTTTCCACAACAAATATGCCAGAGCGGCCGGGCTGCGAACGACAACATTGTGGACATCGGAAACGCCAGCTATACGGCAGTTCGGAACTTGGAAAATGCCCAATAGAATGGAGGTCGACGTGACGAGTTATGGTATTTTTGCGGGACTAATAGTGTCCTGCTTTTTGGCGACCGCAGCAAACAGCGCGCCAATAACCTATGGCTGTGATACCCCAGCCGACCGTTTTTCCGCCATCGAACAAAACGTGGATTTGAAAAACTTTTCGATCAAAGCGAACATTCAGCCCAATGAGTTTCGGAAAGGCAAGTACTCTCCGCTTGCACAGATTTTTTTTGAAAGCATGGACGAAAAGAGCCGCTGGGCTGTGCAAGTTATTGCGCCTGATCACAAGTCGAAGACTGCATTGGTATATTTAAATATGACAGTGGATGGGAAGACTGATGAACCATTTTTGATCGGTAATGTGAATATCGGACAGCGGCTTCCGATCGAGGTTTCAGTGACTGACGGCTATAAGATCAAGTTTAAAATCGGCGAAATGGACGGCAATCCTGAGCTGAAATTAGGTAGTCAGGCAAAGTTGAATATCATTTGTTCTACAGGCGATTTTGTATTTTCAGACTTGGAGTGGTCTAGCAAATAGCAATGCATATGGGCAAACTGCTGAATGATCAAAAGTCCGCTTCCCACAACATTTCAGGCATTCGAGTATAGATATTCCGCCATCGTTACCTGCCGCTTGTTAATTGGCTGAACGAATGTCTGGTTTCGATAATTCTGAAAACCACAGCTATCGTCCGGAATGTTGTGGTTAGCTGACATTGACCTATCGTGCCTGCTGATAGCCATAGCTTATGGCACGTTCATAGGTTTCATCGCTGAAGCCCGGATTATTGGCGATGAATTTCTCGCGGACTTCCTGGTACGTCCCGTTATTGCTAAGACCTGCATCACCTACCTGATAAGCCGCCCCTCGCATCATGCGCGCCTTCTTTGACCAAACTTCGAATTGTTCGGACGACGCCAACCAAAACAGTTCGCTGGGCACAATGCTAAACTCCGAGCACCAATCATTGAACTCGACGACCCGGTAGACTGCGTCCGGGATGGCAAGTTCTATACCTTCATGTATTGCCTTGGCACGGCTCCATTCCATAGAGCCCCAAGTTAGGTCTGCCAGTACTGGAACACCTTCACGCCAAAATGGTGCAACTTGATGGCAAGTATGGTCTGCATATTTTGCCGAGTGTTTCGCGCCAGACTGAAAAGGACGGAAAAGCCTGATTATCAGGTACGATACTACGATCACTGCACCGACGTGCTGCCAGTACCTATTAAGCCAGATAGTTATTTGTCCCTTTGGCGAATGCAGCGAAAGCGCAAAATTCGCGCAACCAATCAAAATTATGGTCGCTAGTATATGCCAAGAAGAAATACGGCGACGCGGGCTCATTGATCCCACATGGCACAGTCCGTATTATGTCCGCAATCTTGTCGTGTCTTGAAAGGCGGGACTGGCGACTTTGTTGGGACAAGCGGACTTTGGCTTACACAAGCCCCGGCGTCTCCCCGCCGACCATCTGCGGGCCATTCGCGAGCGCCTGTTCGGTGTGGAATATGTTGGTCGCGCCGGTCATGCCCTTAGTCAGGACTTTGGTGTTCTTGCCTACGAGTATGCTCATTGTGAACTTTCATTGCTACTCAACGCAGCCATCGCCACGCCTCGAAGGCCAGTTACATTTGCTAAAGACGTATTTGGCACGAAGGAGATTTGAACGCGATCCGCCGTGAATGGATGACCCGGTGTCCAAATCAACGATTGAAGGACATCTGGGAGCGGCGTGCGTCCGGTCGGCGGCGCGCCTGCCCATGCGATTAGCAACTCATCGCCGATTGGATTGGTTGCCTCGAAATCATATACCCTGCAACCGACCTTATTGCCATGTCGCGTAACCAATGCTTCGATCAGACGACCTTGAATGGTGCGGTGGAATGTTCGCGTGACAATCTCACCGCTGGCAAAATCTAGCACCCTGCCTAACGAGCTGTCCTGTGCCGGAGTGAAAGATACCCACTCGTCCCGCGTCGCTGCCGCCTGGACCGCTTCTATAGAGCTCGTATCGCTAAACAGCCCAGTAAACCCAGCCAAAACTTCGGTCGCTGGATACTGAGGCGATGCCACCGCCTGTACGAGAAGCAGGAGAGGAGCCAACATCGCAATCACCTCGCTAAGCAAGGCTGGGATCGAGTGTCTGGTTCGTGTCCAGCAGTTCCTCGACCGCATCGACGCCAAGCAACAGACCCGCCTTAGCGGTATGGACGGCTTCGAGCTTGCAGGCGATTATCATTCTTTCCTTGTACCCGTAGCGACGAACGCCGCAATAAAATTTCCATCGGCTATCGCGATTCTTGCTGGCACGAACGTATGGTTTGTTGTCGTTTGCTGACCTGCGGCTTATGGTGGCCGTCCCAGTAAAGCTGCACGTCGCCTCAGGGGGTTTTTAAGATCGCTCGCCAGGTACGAATGGTTGTGGTGAGCTGACCATCTGCTTCTCGGTATCAGTTACTCAATGCCGTCGATCGTTCACTTGGCGGTGAGAGATCATCAAGTCGGCGATTGAAGTCGTCGCTTGCGCGCGTCAATGATCCAATCTTGAATTCATGGGCGCTTTTCGACTTTTTGCAGGACAACCGCGCTTGCTCAACCCATGTTGCGAAAGTCGTTGCTAAATGGCGAGCACGCGCCTTCCTAGAAAGTGCCTGCCAAGCGCTAAGAGAAACGGCATACGACTGCTCGAAATCCTCGTCCGCGAAGCAGTCATCGATATCGACAGAAATTACAACGTGGCCGCCCTCGTCCCAACGAATGGTTAAGTCGTCACCTGCAATTTCTTGCGTCATCATCACGGACGCATCGTTGCCGCCAACCCCTGAGATGCTGCTGATACTGATTACATGCCACGCGCCGTGCACCACGCCTTGCGGCGTTGACGCCTGAGCGCCCACAGGCAGCAATCCCATTAGTAATGCGATAAACAAAATTTTCATGGCCCACCGTCCGCTATCGTGGAGATTGCCAGATCATTGTTATGACCGCAATGTTGTCGTTCGCTGCCCGGCCGCTTCGGCGAATTTGTTGTGGATGCCGGCCGTAGGCACTTATTACCGCATGGATCTCGTCGGCATTCAGCGCGAGCGTCAGGCTCGTGCGTTCGGTTTGTCGCCGACGTTGGCGTGGAGGTTATGGATTTGGAGCATCGTTACTGCCCCGCTCTTGCCGCGCGATCAGCCCGGATACGGTTCAACAAAGACATGAAGTTCGGTTTTGCCTGTTCGTCCCATTGTTTGAAAGCAGCGTCCGCTTGAGCCGCATCAGCGTCACGACGAACAGCAGTCCTAAGCGCGGTTTCAATCTGCTTGCAGCCCTCGACTGCAGACGCGAAAATAGCTTCGTCCGCTGCATCCGTCTTTGTCAGGCGAACAGCATATGTGGCCATGCAGCGATCAAGCGCTTGTGCCAGCGTTGGAACATCGGGCTGTGGCGATTGGGCACTCGCCACCTGTGCAACCATGCTCAAGATACCAACAGCAACTAATGTTATTTTACTCACTCCACGCTCCCCTCAAGCGAAACTCCCAACAGTTTTTGCGCACCTTAATCTTCATGATCGGCACAACGTGACAGTTATTTTTAATGTCCGCAATGTTGTCGTTTGCTGATCGGCCGGTTCGGCGAATTTGTTGGGGGAAGCGGACATTGACGCCAAGAGTAGCATGTCTCATACTTGGTCTATGTTCCAACTAATCGTCAGGTCCTGCGTTAATTTGTATAAGGTTGTGGAGCAGCAGCCATCAGGCGAACCTTCGTGAACCAGTGGCTCCGTGGCGCCATCGGCTGCATTTTCATTATCGTTGTTGGTCTGATTGCAGCATCTACATATGTTTGGTGGGTTACATCTGGACGTTCTTGCGGCGGATCGCCGGGAAGCTGTTGGCCGTAAGGAATCAAAGCTGCCGAGGGTGTTTGCAATCTATGCAATCGCCTATGAAAAAGCAGGTATCAGTCCTGAAAAGCATGCGACAACAGAAATCATGTGCAGCACTGCCAAGGCAAGCGCAACAAGACCATTGGATCGTGCCATTGCCCAGCCAAGGATCGCTCCGTAGAACGGGAACTGGAGCAACGCCCAGCCAACAGACAGCGCTCCGATATGCCCTTCGATGAGTGTCATTAACATAGGCAGCGGAAACAAAGCTCGCGCTGCACCATAATCTCCGTGCCCTGCTCCAGCCGAAAGGACAGCCAGCCATAAGCTCGGAAGTTCGACCAAAAACCCGACAGCAGTGCCTATTGCGACAGGTTTGTTCTCAGGCTTCATGTATAACGGTTAGTGGATGAACCGAAGGTCCGCAATGTTGTCGTGTGCTGACCGGCGGCTTTTAGCGTCGCCAGTTGGCTAATCAGACGGCTGGAGTCTTGGGGGAAGTCGCCATAGGTGGATTCAAGTTTGAGGCCAATCGAACCCTTCATGGTAGAGTGAGAGCGTCTCATTCGGGGGCATTTGATACATTTCCGTTACGATACGAGATGCCAGTTCTGCTGCGTCTTTGGAATCCACGCGAAGATACGAAACTCCGTTCTCGCTTTTTTCGACGACTTCAAAGCCTTTTGTTTGAACGAAACTTTTAAACCTCTCTTGATCCCGAATATTTCGAGAACCTAATAAGACCCAATCCAGTCCAATTTTACGATCCTCCATTGAAATCTGGACGTTTAAACTGTCGTCATCAGATCGACAATCCGCAGGGCAGAATGCGAGGGAAGCATATCTCACCGTAGCCTTGGATTCCGACATTGCGGCAGCAATAACTGCCATGTCGGCTAATTGAACATTGACGGCCGTAAGCACTCGCGGGACACTGACTTCTTCGCTTCTGTCCAAAACAATAACACTGGAGTTTACCCAACGGCTAAAACTGGATGCTTGCGACACGAGGAGGGCTATCGCAACGCAAAAAGCAGCAATAACTGAAGCAACAATGACTACTTTCATAAGCATGGGCTAACATGCGTCAGAAACGTCCGCAATGTTGTCGTGTCCGGTCAGTCCGCTATCATAACATTTGGTTGGGTTATGGACATTGTCGGGTTCAGTCCAAGGACCACTTTAGCATCGAGGCATCGACGACGTCGGCGCCCATGTGGCGGACAAAAGCATCCTTGAGGCTATCCTTGTGTCTCTGGCATGTTTCAAGATTGACAAGTGGGTCCAATCCTTCGGCGCCGAACAGCCAGTCCACAAACTGTTCTGCGGTAACTTGGCCGCTCTCGGGAATGAAATCATCAACATGTGCTGGCTTCCCGTCGACGGTTCCGCCGCACCATCCCTGTCCAACGCAGACGTCGTGCATCAGGGATTCAAAGTTCGTTGATCCGCCCATATTCCCTTGATTACAGACTCTGCCAATGTCCGCAATGTTGTCGTGTCCGGTCGGTCAGCTTTTACCGCTTTAAGGCCACTACACGACAAAGCTGCCAAGCTAGCAAAGGGCCTATTTCGAGGGAGTTTTCCGCCGATAGACGGCCAAGGAGAGGGCGCCTATTCCTGAAAACAAAAAAGCCATAAAAAAGCTTCCGGCAAATAACGCCGTCCAGACCATAGATAGCCCAACTAAACTGATCACCCTTTCAGGCTTGTTACGTGGCCACATATCCGAACACACTCATCCGCTCCCGACCGTGCCACCTTGTAGCAATATACCAACGTCCGCAACGTTGTCGGGAGCGGACTGTCCGCTTTTGTGCGTAGATCAATGAATAGCTGCCGATTAGGCCGGACAGAACGCTTGGCTGTTGCCGTTAACGAAGCGGTCGTTCACTGCTTCGAACTTGTCATCAAAATCGGTCGTTCGTTCAGCAGCCAAGATGCGGCAGCCTTTTTGTCGAAAGCAGGCATTTGTCGCGTGCGTCTATCGTCTTTCACTTTCCGGACGGTTGTACGTCCAGTGGTCACATTCAAAGACAGCCGGTTATTTAGCTTAAATTTAAGAACGTTCAGTCGAATGACCGCAGCCAACAAGCTAGCGGCACGGTATCAAAAAAATAAAGCTGAACACCCCACGAAAGCCTGGTCCGAAGAACGCAATAGATTAAAGGCAATCACTTTTCGAATCACGCGGGAATAGCTCGCAGTTCCATTTTTGCCGTCCTGCCGATTTGCCCGCGCGTATGTAACTGAACGCCATTGAAGCACGGTCGTTTGGTTCAAGCGGTAGGCCCTGTGGCATCAGCGCCTGGTCGGCCCATGCAAAAACCTTGCAGGTCTTGCGGGCGCCACAGGCATTATCGGCCATCCGCGTTAGCGCTGCGCTGTCAAGCAATGGATCTACATAGATCAGGAACACCTCCTTGCTGGTGTCTTCAGTATCAAGCGTAGTCGAGATGCGTTCAACATCAGGTGCGGCGGGAAATTCGCTGGCACCGGGCGCTTCGACTAATTCTGTCCCGGCAACTGGTGCCCCTGCATGTGCAGGAGAAAGGGCTGAAAGCTTAGCAAATGAGGGTTCGTTTCCGCTGACCTTGCTGCGATACGCGGCCGGAGTTCCCCAATAACCGTTAAACCGAAAAAACAGGTGCGTGCCTTCGATGCGCACTTTATCGAGTCGTGTACTCCACACGGGAAGCACCCAATCGGTATGATAATGCGTGGCGAGCCCGACTTGCGGATAGACCAGCCCTTTCAACATCGCGGCGGCAAGGCTGCGATGGCGGAACCATGCTTCGGGCGATGGGCGGCGCGCCATCGAACCGTCACAGGTGTAGCTGAACTGGCAGCCCGTCCGCCGTTCATGGCCTTGGAACACTACGCCACACACGCTCTTGGGATAGGCCGGGTGGCGGGCACGGTTAAGAACGACCTGGACCACCGCCATTTGCCCGGCAGTGGTTTCGTTGCCCGCCTCGTAGAATATAGTCGCGGAAAGGCAGTCGGTGGCGCGCTCGAAATCTGCAGGCATCCCGCGAAAGATAAACGCCGATGCAGGCAGGACCGGAGCGGTGGTTAGCGGAACGGCGTCGTTCGTTTTCTTCGCTGTCGCCGTGTCGACCTTTTTGAGCAGCAATGGCTCGACGACCGGCGGGGCGATACTGCGGCGTTGAGCGCTATCAACTTCAGTGTTTTTCGTGAGATTGCCGATCAGCAGGCCAAGCGCGAAAACTGCGCAGACCAGCAATGCCGCTGACAGCAGGAAGTGGTTTTTCGATACCCATTCTTGCCAGCGTTTTACGTCTAAACTGGTCAAGAGGGGCTCAGCTGAGCGAGGATTCACTGCGCCAGATCCTTGCGATAGAGCGAAGTAAGCCACCGATCAGACTTGTTCCTTCTGCCCGGATTATCAACTGGCCGGGCAACGGCTGTATGACGCCCGGCTTTCGTTGTTTGTCGACCGGCGCTAAAAAACGAAAACGGTAAAGGGCATCGCGCGGTTTGAGCCTTTTGTCGCTGCCTTCGCTGACCGCGATTGGCCCGCCATTTTTGGAGGCCAACATTGGCTGATCGAGTATTTCCAGCGCCGAAGATGCAGTCTCGACCAGCTTTGCAGGACGCGACGGCTGGGCCAGATCGTCGGGAACGAAACGCGCCATTGCCTGACCATTAACGCGCCAGATATCATCTTCGTCGATATAGGCCTGAATATCGTAACGGTCGGGGGAAACCACCCGGGCGACTGTTTCGGCGCCGCCCAGCCATCTCCCTTTGTGCATGTCAGGACCAATATCTGTAACAATTCCCGCGTTTGGCGCGCGCAAAATGAGCCTTGCACGGCGGGCTTCTGCCCCCGCAGCAGCGGCCTGCTCGCTTGCCAGTTCCCGTTGTAGAACCGACAGATTGCCCCGATCTAGCTCGTCGGCAGGTGCGCGCGCCAATTGCGCCTCCAGCTGCCGGATTCGGGTCATGCGCTGATCATTAAAGGTCGTAATTTCGGGCGCGCTGAGTTCTGCTATCACGGTGCCTGCGGTGACCCATTGACCATTGCGCACTGTGATCCGCTCAATCTGCGACGGATCGCCGGGAACGATAGGTATCGCCTCCATCGGCGCGAGGATTGCTACTGCGCTCACATGCCGGTCGAGCGGCAAGCACGCCAGCAGCAGCGCGATACCACCAATCCAGGGCCACCACTTGCCACGACGTGTCCGGAATATGCGGTCGCTGCGTGCTCGCCATTCCTTGATTTCGGTCCATACCGGGCGCGCCACAAATACGGCCATTTCGACGACGAATAATATGATGCCCAGCATTTTGAAGAACAGATGATAGACAAGCAACGCAATCCCGACGAACAGGACCAGCCGGTACGCCCAGGTCATCCATGCATAAATGATCATCCCGCGCTGCAGTCGTTGCGGTACATCTTCGGGAGGATCTTCGCGCAATTCGAACAGCAATTCGCGCATCCGCCAACGCCCAAGTGCGAATGCGCGGGGTTGCAGGTTCGATACGCCCAACCAGTCCGCCAGTACATAATAGCCATCGAACCGCATGAACGGGTTGAGGTTGACTGCAAGGCTCATCACCCAACTCGACGTCGCGAGCACGAATAAAGTGCTTCGCAGCGATCCGTCCGGAACGAAAACCCAGGCGAGCGTTGCCAGCGTCGCAACCATCAGTTCAGCGGTTACTCCTGCACAATCAATCGCCAGCCGTTGCCGACGCGAACGAAGGCGCCATGCACTGGTCGTATCGGTATAGAGTACAGGGAACATCACGAGGAAACTGACGCCCATGCTCGGCACCCGGCAGCCATAGCGGGTGGCGGTATAGGCATGGCCGAGTTCGTGAATTATTTTGACCGCTGATAGCCCAAAAGCATAGGCGACCACGCCATCCCAGCTGAAAAAATACATGAAGGATGCAAGGAATGCATCCCATCGCCGTGAAACCAGATAGAATGCGAACAAAGCCAATGCGGCAAAAAGCCAGACCGCCTTCAATGAAATGAGCGGTGTTACCCGGTCGACAGTTCTTTCCAAAAAGCGTGCCGGACGAACAAGCGGCAATCGGAAGAACAGATAATTGTCCACCATCCATTTCCACCACGCCTTTTTCTGGGCGGTGCGCTGCGCGACGAATGTGGCGACGGTATCGCCGATGGGTGAAGTGGTCAGTTGATTACTGACGGAAAAATCGAGGACGCGGGCAAAGACTGCATCAGCCTCCGGTCCCTCAAGTCCCTCTTTTGCCAAGTCACCACCAATCTGGTCGATTTCGCCGCTGGCCCAGCGCGAGAAAATCCGGAACTCTACGCGCCCAAGCTGGTAAAATGCGTGCCGGACGGGATCGAACAATGTCCAGCTTGGCGCCCCATTGACCATCGGTGCGCCTGGTTCGATGCGAAGCTCCTGCCGCAAGGCAGGCATGCGGAACGCCGATGGATCAATGCTGATGTCGGTCATATGCCCAAATATTGGCGCGCGCTGGCAATAGGCCTGCGCAAAATCGTGTAAATGAACGGTGCCCATTGGCCGTAAAGCTTGGCCGTGCCGCGCGAGCCAATACGCGGAGCGCCGCCTACTGGTTTGGCAGTCACCGCAAAGGCCAATATGCCATCGGCGGTCGGGCGTGCCAGATAGCTGGCATTTTCGATTGTGCCGTCAAGCGCCCAGAGCGGCTGTGCGTCCAGCCAGACCTTGACCGAGGCGCCGGGTTCAAGCCGCATCTGCTCTTTGGTAGGCAAATCAATGCGATAGGCAATGTCTTTGGGATCAGCGATTTGCAATATCGCATCGCCGACATTGACCGCGCGGCCTTCCCAGTCGCGACGGTCGCTGTATATCGCCATGCCAGATTTAGGTGCCTTGATCTGCGATTTGCCCATGATATCGCGGGCATAGGCGAAGTCGGCCTCGGCCAGCTGCAGTTCGGCCTGAAGCGGCCCGATTTCGCGTGCCTGTTCTGCGTCGGCAAATGCCGCGCTTGTCGCACGCTCGACCTTAGCGCGGGCGACTGAAAGCTTTTCCGAAGCCTGCTGCATTTCATTGCGGACTTTGATGTCTTCGAAGGTCAGGACGGGCTGGCCGGCTTTTACCATGGCGTTTGGCGCAACGTCCAACCGGGCGATGACGCCCGAATAAGGCGCCGATACGACGAAAGGCTGTGCGGCAACGACTTCCACCGGCGCGAGAGCGGTCATTTGCACCGGGAACAAGGCACCGAGCAGCAATGCCGCAGCAATCCATCGCTTTGTCTTGGTATCGAGCTTGACGAAACGCCGTACCGGTTTTCCGCCAGTCAGCGCGAGCCAGCTATGCCCGACTGTCTCCGCCATTCGGGACAGTCGGATTGTTTCATTGTCGGTCCACGGTGTCGTACGGGCGAGCAGCAGCCCGGCAAAGGGCGTATTATCGCGGGCCTTTAGCGGCACCCACGCCCATGCGTGAAAGGGATAATCGGCGATAGCTCCATCATCGGATAATGCGGCCGCTTCGACTGTTTGGGGCGCATCGCCAAACGAATCTGTAGCTTTTTCAATAGCCTGTATTAACGGTGCGTTGCGATCGATAAGGGACAGGCTTGAGGCTGCGTGCACGGCAAAACCATCGCGTACCATTGCCCGTCGGAGCACAAACATCTGATCATATTCGATCAGACTGCGGCTTTCGTTTGCTACGAAATATACGAGTTCGTCGACAGTTCCTTGTCTCCGCACATCGCCTTCAAAGCGCAGCAACTCAGCCAGACCGCCTGGCTTAGGCTGCGCAGGACGCAGCGGCGTCACCGTTACGGATTGCGGGTCAGGAAGGCTTGCCATCTGATTTCGCTATAGTCGGTGCAATACCACCAGCGCGTGGATCGTCGAAGCGGGCAGTGCCGCTCATCCCGGCAAGAACCAAGCCGCTTTGTTCGGTTACTACGCCGATGACACGGATGGTCTTGCTCACGGGATCAACCGAAGCGCCGAAACGCTTCACGCGACCCCGGATGACATTGCCCGTTTCATCGATCGTGAAGGCAAAAGTTGCTCCCGGTTCCAGCCATGTCAGCCACTTGCTGGGCACGATCAATTCCATCTCGACCTCTCGGCCGCTCTGGATTTTCAAGAGCGGCTGGCCACTGGCGGCGATTTCCTTGTTGCGGGCGATCTGTTCGACAACCTTGCCGGCGAAAGGCGCACGGACTTCGCAATCCGAAAGCTGCGATGCGACCGCATTGGCCTCCGCTTCTGCCTTGCCCAGATTGGCCTTGCTGACTGCTACCTCATTCTTGCCAACGGCTTCATATAGGTCGAGTTCGACATTGGTGTCGTAGGTTTTGCGATAGGCGGCTGTTGCGGCACGTGCGGCGTTCAGTTCGGCGCTGATCTGCGAACAATCGAACCGGGCGAGCAATGCGCCAGCGGGGAAACTCTGCCCTTCGCTATAAGGCATGGCAATGATCCGCGCGGTCATTTTCGAGGCCACGGTTGACTCGCTCGACGGGTTGATGATGCCGCGAACCATATTTTCATCGACTACGGGTTTGGCGGCCTGGGAATCTTCAGTGGGCAGGGCGATTGCTTCTGTCTTCGCCTTATCTTCGGGCCATTGCGGTTCAGGTCCTTGACTGCCCAGCCAAAGCCCACCGCCACCGGCAACAATTGCTACCAGCCCGACCAGCGCCCATTTGCGATACCCAGTCTTGCCGTCTTCATTTGCGGTAACGTCTTCGGAATCCATCAATCAACCTCAGTTCGGTTTTAGCGCCATCGCTCGGTCGTCCCACAATTTGGACAGTGACCCGCGTAGCGTTTGTACATTTTCGCGACCGGTAAGGTCAGGACCGAAATCGTCGATCCCCATCGATCCGAAAAGATTGGCATAGCCATTTTGCGCATCGGCATAAGCGATGTCATATTTCACTTCTGCGACCAGCGTGTTCATTTCCTCGCGCAGCAACGTCTGCTGACTCATCGCCCCGGCCTTATGCCCGGCGCGGATCTGGGTCATGATTTTGTCCTGAACGCGCATCTGGTGCGATGCAGTTGAAAGCTCCTCGGTTAGATGGGCGAAACGTGCACGGGCAACATGAACCTGAGTAAGCACAGCCATCGTCAACGCCAACTCGCGCTGCCGCAACAGGTCGTCTTGGGCCTTCACCGTCTTTTTCTGCGCGGGGTAGCGGAACAGGTTAAGGACATTCCAGCTGGCGCGAGCGCCCCATTGCATCCAGTCATTGTTATACAGGAAGTCGTTGGAATCGACATTGACACCCAAGATACCTCGGAAGCTCGGCAAGGCACTGAGCAGGGCAGCATCGAGCTCTTTCGCGTTGATCCGCTGGCGATAGCTGACCTCGCGCAATTCAGCGCGATTCTGTAGCGCGGTCATCATCATGTCTTCGCCGCTATATTTGACTTCCGGCATTGCTTGCGCGCGGTCGGGCAGGACAAGGCTGAATTCGGTGCCAGGTTTCAGGTTCATCAACGCTGCTAACTGTGCCTTGGCAATCACCAGTTCGCGTTGAAGGCGCCTAATATTTCCCTGTATTTCAACAAGCTCGCGCTGATAGGTCAGCGCGGTCAAAGGTGCGGACAAACGACGCTCTGCCAGACGCTCTGAATTTTCCAGCGTGACGGTCACCGAGTCTTCAAGCTGCTGCAACTTATCGAGTAGTCGCTGCGCGCTGACTGCGCGCCAATAAGAGGTGCGGACGTCTTCGATGATGCGGTTCGCTACCTTGCGGCGGCGTTCCTGACTTATCAGTACTTCGTCTGCCTTTTGCTTTGCGCGCACATAGGAAAGCCCGAAGTCGAGTACATCCCAGCTCAGCGTCAGATCAGCGGTGTACAGGTTTTTCTCGGATGACGTCGACGGCTCCAACGATTGGCGACGCGTAATCAGCGAAAGCGAGCTGGCACCGGAGAAGTTGTTGCGTCCGGCATAGCCGCCGCTCGCGACCAATTGCGGCAACATGTCGTAACGTGACAGGTCGAGTTCGCGCGATTTCAACGCTTCGTCCATCAACTCAACCTTGTAATCGAGGTTGTACTTCAACGCCCGCGCCATCGCTTCATACAGATCGATTGGTGCGGCAACTGGCTCCTGATCGGCATCGACAGTATGGAAATTCCGCTCTGCTGTCGTTTGAAGATCAGACGGAGTCAGTGGCTCGGGTTTAACCGCGCAACCCGCCAGAAGTGCAGTCGCCGAAAGGCCTAACATAAGTTTCTTGGTCATCATATCGTACCTCAGGCTTGACTTGAAAAGGCGGCTGCCAACGTGGCAGTCTCATCATTCGCAGCGGCTGTTGCAGCAGCCAACGTTTTTGACAGCGTATCGGCCGCGCTGATCTTGGCAGATGGCAGCGGCGTATCGAGCTGGATTTCTCCGGTTGCGCCTTGCACAACCACCGGAATTTCAAAAACCTTGCCGTCGGCGCGGATCGCTTTGACAACGAGCTGGATCTCGTCGGCATCAACGGGGCGTTCGATAATTGCTAGTCCGCGCTTATCCATCGTGATCCATTCCGGCAATGGCGATCCGTCACGGGTGCGCAACTGATATTCGACAATGCGTGGATCGGCATCGGCACCAATATCCCGTATTTCCATATAGATCACACGGTCACGAACCACCGATTCAACCATTAGCTGGTCATGCCCGGTCGAAAGTTGACGAACCGAGAAGCCGGTAAGCGATTGCTGAAGGAAATCCCCCCATCGTGGGTCGAACAAGCGGTCATAGCCAAAGCGGATATCGCGGACGCGATCCAGATAATTGATCGTTTCTTCGATCGGATGGCCATCTGGCCCATGCTCCGACGTGCCCCGCAACCAGCCAAGGCCATTGATCGCTGTCAGCAGCGGACGATGACCAAAGAGCGATGGCGTTCCGTTGAGGCTGCGGAATTCATTGACCGTGTCGTTGATAATTAGCGGCGCATCGATGAATTCAGCATATTGATCGCGCACGCCATCGACCCGCCATCCATCTGGAATGCCAACAGGCTTGGTCCCCAAAAGCGCGTTTATATCGAAACTTGCACCAATCACGTTTATCCTAACGGTTGCGGTCGACGTGCCACCGTTACCATCGCTGATCGTGTAGGTAATGACGGCAATTCCGGTGAAATTCGGTGCCGGAGTAAAGGTAATGGTCCCGTCGGGATTGATCGTCACGGTGCCATCTGGCGAAGTTGCCACGGTCACGATCAGCGGATTGCCATCGGGGTCGCGGTCGTTGGCCAAAACCGGTATGACAATCGGCGTTTCCACCGGCGTCACGCCAATATCGTCAATAGCGACAGGCGGATCGTTTACGGCCACTACCGTCACTCTTACGGTCGCGGTCGACGTACCGCCATTGCCATCGCTGATCGTATAGGTGATCGTTGCGATGCCGTTGAAGTTCGGGTTCGGGATGAACGTGATCGTGCCGTCGGCGTTGATCACTACTGTGCCATCGGGCGAAGTCGCTCCGGTGACCGTTAGCGGATCGCCGTCGGGGTCGTTGTCGTTGGCCAAAACCGGGATAGTGACTGGCGTATCTTCCGCCGTGGTTCCCGAATCATTGCGCGCAGCAGGCGGCGGATTGGTAACGGTCCAGGTGAACGTCACGCTGACGATACCGCCCTTGCCATCGGATGCATTAACCGTAACCGAATAGACGCCCCCATTCGGCTGGCTCGCATCGCGTGCCAGCGCTCCCGAGATAACACCCGTGACCGGATCGATCGACAGGCCGGGCGGCAAGCCGCTTGCGGTGTAGTTCAGCGGATCCCCATCTACGTCGGAGAAGTTACCAGCAACCGGTAGCGATATCACCGCCGAGTCCACATTGCTTTGCGGCGCAATCGGCGTTGCCACTGGCACGTCGTTGACCGGCGTCACGTTCACCGCGACTATTGCGGTCGACGTCCCGCCATTGCCATCGCTGATCGTATAGGTGATCGTAGCGATGCCATTGAAGTTCGGGTTCGGCGTGAAGGTGATAGTGCCGTCGGCGTTGATCACCACTGTGCCATCGGGCGAAGTCGCCCCGGTGACCGTTAGCGGATCGCCGTCGGGGTCGTTGTCGTTGGCCAAAACCGGGATGGTGACTGGCGTATCTTCGGGCGTCTTGACATTGTCGTTGCCCGCTGCAGGCGGCGGATTGGTAACGGTCCAGGTGAACGTCACGCTGACGATTCCGCCTTTGCCGTCCGAGGCATTGACGGTGACCGAGTAGACCCCGCCATTCGGCTGGCTGGCATCGCGTGTTAGCGTGCCTGAGATCACGCCGGTGACGGGATCGATTGACAGGCCGGGCGGCAGGCCGCTTGCGGTGTAGGTCAACGGATCGCCATCTATGTCCGAGAAGTTGCCGGCGACCGGCAGCGATATCACCGACGAGTCCACATTACTTTGCGGCGCAATCGGCGTTGCCACTGGCACGTCGTTGACCGGTGTCACGTTTACAGTAACCGTCGCAGTCGAAGTCCCGCCATTGCCGTCGCTGATCGTGTAAGTGATCGTCGCAACGCCATTGAAGTTCGGGATCGGTGTAAAGGTGATTGTGCCGTCGGCGTTGATCACGACCGTGCCATCGGGCGAAGTCGCTCCGGTGACCGTTAGCGGATCGCCGTCAATATCGAAGTCATTCGCTAGGACAGGAACGGTGACCGGCGTATCTTCCGGCGTAGTTGTGTTGTCGTTGCCCGCAACGGGTGGATCGTTGACCGGCGTCACGTTCACCGTAACCGTCGCAGTCGAAGTCCCGCCATTGCCGTCGCTGATCGTGTAGGTGATCGTGGCGATGCCATTGAAGTTCGGGTTTGGCGTGAAGGTGATCGTGCCGTCAGCGTTGATCACGACCGTGCCGTCGGGCGAATTCGCAGCAGTTACGGTCAGCGAATTGCCATCAATGTCGGTATCATTGGCAAGCACCGGAATTGTTACCGGCGTGTCTTCTGGCGTCCCTGCATTGTCGTTCACCGCAACGGGTGGATCGTTGACCGGCGTCACGTTCACCGTAACCGTCGCAGTCGAAGTCCCGCCATTGCCGTCACTGATCGTGTAGGTGATCGTGGCGATGCCGTTGAAGTTCGGGTTGGGCGTGAAAGTGATGGTTCCGTCAGCGTTGATCACGACTGTTCCGTCGGGCGAAGTCGCCTCGGTGACCGATAGCGGATCGCCGTCTGCATCCGTGTCATTGCCCAACACCGGAATGGTTACCGGAGTATCTTCCGGCGTTGTCGTATTGTCATTTACCGCAACCGGAACGTCATTGACCGAGTTCACTATAATCGTAACGGTCGACGTAGAAGTGTTCCCCGTCAGCACCTATGGCCCAGATTTGAGGTTGTGATTTAAGGAGAGATTGGGTCTCGTCGTAGTGACGAAGGAACGAAGATGAGACCCAATCTCTCCAAATCAAAATCGCCAGCCAAGCGCCCTGCGGAAGCT